>NZ_CP028032.1:0-264090 GCF_043543215.1 Pantoea sp. SGAir0215
ATGTCAGGCCACTTTCTTTCATCGCCCACAGACAAACGTTTGCCCGTTTCCGTGCTGTCCGGCTTTCTCGGGGCAGGCAAAACCACCCTTCTCAACCATATCCTCAATAACCGTGAAGGCAGGCGCATCGCCGTGATTGTCAATGACATGTCGGAAGTCAACATCGATGCAGCCTTAGTACGTAATGGCGGTGCGGCACTGTCTCGTACGGATGAAAAGCTGGTGGAAATGAGCAACGGCTGCATCTGCTGCACGCTACGTGAGGATCTTTTGCTGGAGGTGAAACGGCTGGCGTCGGAAGGTCGTTTCGACCATCTGGTCATTGAATCAACCGGCATTTCCGAACCGCTGCCCGTTGCCGAAACGTTTACCTTTGCCGATGAAGAAGGTGAAAGCCTGTCGACGGTGGCAAGGCTGGATACCATGATCACTGTTGTGGATGGTTATAACTTTCTTCGTGACTACCGTTCACTGGACTCCTTACAGGCGCGTGGCGAATCACTGGGCGAAGAGGATGAGCGCTCGGTTGTGGATTTGCTGATCGATCAGATTGAATTTTGCGATGTTTTGATTGTGAACAAAACCGATCTTATCAGCCATGAGGATCAACGCACGCTCAAAGCGATGCTGCACAGGTTGAATCCACGGGCGCGCATTATCACCAGCCATTTTGGTAATGTTCCGCTCGATCAGGTACTGGATACCGGCCTGTTTGACTTTGACCAGGCCGCTCAGGCACCAGGCTGGCTAAAAGAACTTCGCGGCGAGCATCAGCCAGAAACAGAAGAGTACGGTATTCGTAGCTTTGTCTATCGCGCAAGGCGTCCGTTTCATCCTGAACGATTCTGGCATGCGGTTAATCATCAGCTTGAGGGGGTGATTCGTTCGAAAGGTTATTTCTGGCTGGCCAGCCGTCCTGAATATGCAGCGTCGTGGTCTCAGGCGGGTGCGATAGCCCGGCATGGCTATGCAGGCAGCTGGTGGGCCAGTATCCCGCGTGATAAATGGCCACAGGACAGTGAATCCCTCGCGTTTATTGCCGACAACTGGATAGACGGGACAGGCGATGCACGACAGGAACTGGTTTTTATCGGCATCGATATGGATGAAACGGCAGTGCGTGCTGCGCTTGATCACGCCTTGTTAACCCCTCAGGAAATGGCGGCGGGGCCGGGATACTGGGTGACGCTTTCCGATCCCCTGCCCGGCTGGTTCGATGACGCAGAATCGTAACGGATCTTTTTCTGCAAAGGATCCTGTTTTGTGTCAGGCAGAAATCAATGTTGTTGTCCGATGGGAAAAGACAGTAAGCCGGCGCACTGCTGCGCCGGTAGACTCAGGGGATAAGAAAATACTGGTTAGCGCCGGTTTTTCCAGACTGTCTGAATATTACAGAACTCATGGACGCCAAAGTGCGATAACTCACGACCATAGCCACTCTTCTTCACGCCACCGATAGTCACGCGTGGATCGGATGCACCATTGCCATTAATAAATACAGCACCCACTTCGAGGTTTGCCGTCATCTGCTCAGCAAGATTGGTGTTGTTCGTCCATACCGTTGCACTGAGTCCGAATTCGCTGTTATTAGCGATTTCCAGCGCATGATCCGCATCACGGGCGACTGCGATAGCGGCGACAGGCCCAAAAAGCTCTTGCCTGAAGGCTGTCATGTCACTTGTTACATCAGACAGGATCGTCGGTGCATAATAATTGCCCTGCCCTGCTATTTTTTCGCCACCTAACACCAGACGTGCACCTTCACGCAGACTCGCTTTGACCTGGTCATCCAGTTCATCGCGGAGATCGTAACGGGCCATTGGGCCAATGTACGTTTGTTCATCCAGCGGATCGCCGATTTTAAGCGCCTTAACGGCTTCAACAAAACGCATTTCAAACGCTTCCGCAATCGGCGCTTCAACGATAAAGCGTTTCGCTGCCATACAAACCTGCCCGGTGTTCTGGAAACGGCCTGTGACTGCGGATTTAACGGCTTCATCAAGATCAGCATCGGCCAGCACGATGAAAGGATCTGAACCACCTAACTCCAGCACGGTTTTTTTCAGCGCCGCACCCGCCTGGGCAGCTATAGCGGCACCCGCCCGGACGCTGCCTGTTACTGCAACCGCTGCGATGCGATCATCCCGGATTGCGGTTGAAACGCCTTCGTTATCGACGTTTATCAGGTTAAAACCGCCTTCAGGCAGATCTGTAGCATCGAACAGCTCTGCCATCAGCATTGCGCTTCCCATGACATTAGGGGCGTGTTTCAGCAGATAAGTGTTACCCGCCAGCAGCATCCCTACAGCACCGCGCAGAACCTGCCAGAAGGGGAAATTCCAGGGCATTACCGCCAGGATAGTCCCGATTGGCCGGAATGACTGCCACGCATCGGGAATCTGTGAGGGTTGGTCTTGCAGCATGGCAGGGCCAAATTCAGCGTACCAGTCACACAAACTGGCACATTTCAGGATCTCTGCTCTTGCCTGTGCAACAGGTTTACCCATTTCCAGGGTTATCATTCGCGTCAGTTCTGGCTCACGCTGGCGAAGTTGTTCGCTCAGTTGACGAAGTACGTTGACACGCATGTCCATGCTGCTTTGCCGCCACGCTTTACTGGCCTTGGCACTTGAGTCTAACGTCTGCTCCAGTTCAGAAGCGGTTTGCATTGGATATTTTGCAAGAATTTCACCCGTTGTGGGATTACGGGAAATGGCAAAGTCAGTCATGATCGTGATCCTTATTAATGACGAAATTCTGTCACCATACGCCGTAGTAATACTGATGAAAAATGAATAATAGTGATGAACTTGTTTCTGATAAATGAAGGTACAAGTGAGTGCGTTTGTCCGGGACGGGTGGCAGTTACCTTATCGTTTTTATAAAAAACGCTATTCAGAGAAACATCACTATGATCTGTTATCGCTGAGTTATCCACTTATACAGTGAATAGTTCCTATATAACGATCATAGAGAGATCCATAATAGATCCAAAGAGATCCCCGATCGCTGCAGGCCGCGCCACACAAGGGCTGAGAGGGGGTTGGTGTTCACTGTAATCAGCAAACTATTCACTGTAATCAGTACTTTATTCACTACACACTGTAGAAAGTTCACTATAATCAGTGCTAATGTTCACTGTAATCAGAAAACGATCCTTTTCATCCACAGAATGAAGATCTTATCCCATGGCAGATAAAGATAGTGAAAACAAAGCGTTACTAGAGCCTTTTCTGTCTGTGACTAAAAACAGCGGTGAAGTTATTCAGCTTCATCCCAATAAAAATAACACTGTTCAGCCTGTTGCCTTGATGCGACTGGGACTGTTTGTACCAACGCTTAAATCCACCGCGCGCGGGATTTCAGGCGCGATGGCGTCCACGGATGCGACGAAAGAACTTAAAAACCTCTCGCTGGTGAAAGCGGAAGGGTATGAAAAGATTACCATCACCGGTGCCAGGCTGGATATGGATAATGATTTCAAGACATGGGCAGGCATCATCCAGTCTTTTTCGCGTTATCCTACTCAGGGCGATACGGTCACGCTGCCCTTTATCGATTTCGTTAAAATGTGTGGAATACCTTCAGCAAACTCTTCTGCTGCCTTACGTAAGCGGCTTGATGCATCCCTACGGCGAATTGCGACCAATACCCTGTCATTTGAAGGAAACGGTAAGGCCTATCACACGCACCTTGTTCAGTCTGCCTACTATGATCGTGAAAAAGATATTGTTCGCATACAAGCTGATCCCAAGCTTTTTGAGCTCTATAACTTCGATCACAAGGTTTTACTTCAGCTACGCGCCATCTCCCGTCTGAAACGTAAAGAATCGGCTCAGGCGCTCTATACGTTCCTTGAGAGCCTTCCCACCAACCCTGCGCCTATATCACTGGCACGCCTGCGTATGCGCCTGAATTTAGGATCTAAAATTACGACGCAGAACCACGTTGTGCGACGCGCAATGGAGCAGCTTAAAGAGATTGGCTATCTCGACTATTCTGAAGTCAAACGCGGACGCTCTGTGTTTTTCATTATCCACAGCAGGACGCCTAAACTGGATGGTATCGGCAATCTTGAAGGCATTGATACCCTTGAAGACATTGAATTTGAAGAATAGCGCGCACATTTACTGTAATCAGTAAGTTTTGCGTTGCAGTGTCACTTTTAACTAAAAAGTGACACTGCACGCCAGTTCATATACTTCTTTCACTCCTTACCTACAATCATTCACTGTAATCAGCGGCATTCACTATAGTCAGTAACGCCGCTGAAGTTATGCTGTTGGAACGTCTGCCATCTGATTTTATTTTGATAATATTTCAATGACTTATAAGTAAGTATGCGCTTACTATTATTTTATTAATTTTCTGCTTATCCTTTTTTGCCTCGCCTTGCTGATTACAGTGAATACTGGCTGCGTTTATTCGCGCCCTGCCTTTCACTGATTACAGTGAACGTTTGTGGAGAATGATATAACTGATTATAGTGAATATTGTTATTAATTAATTGATTTTATTTGTATTTTTTTGGGTTAGACAACGCAGGGTTGAACACGTTGGCATTAATGAACAATCACACTAAAAAAGTGACAGGGTTAGTGGAACGCTGATTACAGTGAATGTTATGACGGGTTAAGCCGACAAAATGCATTTACTGATTCCAGTGAATCTGTCCTCTGTTCGTCACGAGGTTCCTGCTGATTACAGTGAACGTTCCGAAGTTAGATCCAGATTACTGACGGTGGCAGCTACGTTTACTGATTACAGTGAATGCTATCGACGTGTCATGGATGGACCACAAAGTCAGGCAGAGGCTGATTCAGATCAGGGCGTTTACTGATTACAGTGAATGTTACAGGGAAGCGTATCATTCTTATAGCCTTCCAGCCTGATGCCATGAGCATTTTCTCCTTCTGAAGGCTGCAAGTGTTACTGATTACAGTGAATATTCAGGGGACCGGGCTGATGAAGCCTCTTCCGGACTTCTCTACCCGACAACAAAGACTGCCACGCTGGTATGGGGTTTCTCCTACTGATTACAGTGAATGTTTACGTCATTCCCCTTCCCTGTTTATTTTTCGCTAAAGGCTCGTCACGGTCTGTATCGCTACGCCTTTATCGCCAGGTCCGGCCTTAAAGCTGGCCCGGCATCACTTACTGATTACAGTGAATGTTTTAGTCGATGCCTTTCCACATCTGTTGCGACAGAAGCAAGTCGTGTGGCAAATAGCGGCATCTCTGTGGTCAGGCTTTTCATCTGCAGGCAACTGGAAGGGATACTGATTATAGTGAACATTGCGGATGTATATGTTCGCTCTGTCAGATTTTTAGAGAGTTAGCATTGAGACACAGCTTGCTTCAGTGAACACAGGATGGGTCCAGAACGCCTCCGCTGAGTCTGAGTAATAGATATTGATGCTGAATCACCTGCTGTGCTGTTTTAGCTGTCTGTCATCCTGATTCTGACCACACGCTCGGCGCTCATCCGCTACTGAATACAGTGAATCTTTTACTGATTACAGTGAACGAATACAGGTTAAAAGGCACCTGCTGGTCAGATGCCCGTTAAATACATTCGCCAGCAGTGACGCCACAAGCGCGGTAGCTGCTGACCCTCTGCTACGCAGTTTTGCGCTCATGTGATCGGCGGGCTTTACTGATTACAGTGAATGTTCGCTTCTCGTTGTACGTACTGACGTTCTACTTTTCCTGTATAAACCGAGCGAAGATAGCCTCACGGTATCTTTGTCCAGCTGTGTGGGCGAGACGGATTAAGTTCATCCTCCTGTATAGTTCACTCCTGAACGCATCGCAGATGCTTATTACAGTAAATTATGTGTATAGCGTCACATAAATCATAAGTTCAGCATTAAACACAGCATAGCGTTTATAAGATAAATTCTTGCCCGATGTGCAGGATTTAGGTATAAATTCGTAAATCCTACATATCTGGAGTAAGTATGGCTAACGATGACAGTCAGGTCATGAAAGTTGCTCAGCGTTCTGAACGGATGCTATTGAGCCTTACTGAACAAATTCAGGCGCAAAAGCTTGAGTTACAGGAAAACAGTTATTACCAGATTTATGCGAAGGCTGCGCTGGCTAAACTGCCAAAATTAACCCGCGCCAGTGTGGATTATGCTGTCAATGAGATGGAAGAAAGTGGCTACCAGTTTGATAAGCGTGCTGCGGGAAGTTCGGTCAAATACGCCATGTCCATACAGAATATCATTGATATCTATCACCATCGCGGCGTACCGAAATACCGTGATCGCCATCCTGAAGCCTTTACATTATTTGTCGGAAATTTAAAAGGCGGCGTATCTAAAACCGTTTCGACAGTTTCTCTGGCGCATGCGCTTCGCGCTCACCCTCACCTGCTCTATGAAGACCTGCGCATTCTGGTTATCGATCTTGACCCACAATCCTCAGCCACCATGTTTTTAAATCATGAACGCTCAGTCGGTTTGGTTGAGGCTACGGCCGCGCAGGCCATGCTACAGAACGTGAGTCGTGACGAGCTGGTGAATGAGTTTATCGTATCGTCCATCATTCCGGGCGTGGATGTGCTACCCGCCTCCATCGATGATGCGTTTATTGCATCTAGCTGGGATGAGCTCTGTGCCACGCATCTTCCAGGACAGAATGTCCATTCAGTGCTTTATGACAATGTTGTCTCAAAACTCAAAAAAGATTACGACTTTATCTTCATCGACAGTGGTCCCCATCTGGATGCCTTTTTAAAGAACGCGATTGCTGCTTCTGATCTTCTGATGACGCCGGTGCCGCCTGCACAGGTGGATTTTCATTCCACTCTCAAATATCTGACGCGTTTACCTGAGTTGATTGGCATCATTGAAGAATCGGGGGCAGAGTGTCGCCTTCAGGGAAATATCGGCTTTATGTCGAAACTCTCGAATAAAGCTGACCATAAGCTGTGTCACAGTCTTGCTAAAGAAATTTTTGGCGGCGATATGTTAGATGCAACGCTTCCGCGACTGGATGGTTTTGAACGCTGTGGAGAGTCATTTGACACCGTTATATCTGCTAATCCATCCACCTATGTGGGCAGCAGCGAAGCGCTAAAAAATGCGCGTTCTGCCGCTGAAGATTTTGCAAAAGCGGTTTTTGACCGCATCGAATTTATTCGCCTGAACTGAGGTTTTTATGAGTGCAAAAAGAATAACGATTGGTCGAACCTTCAGCCAGACGCCGTTAACTACCGAAAAATCCTCTGAACTCCCCTCACAAACCTTTGTGCTTTCGACGGGGAAACGCGCCGTGTTCAGGTTTAATCATATACCTGCCAGCGAAGTGGCTGCTAAAACCTTCGTAAATATGGAAACCAATGGTCGCGACCAGTCTGGTCTTACACCTGATTCATTACGCGACATTATTCGTACCATCAAACTCCAGCAGTTTTTTCCTGCCATTGGCATCATGCAGGACGAACGTATCGAGATACTGGATGGTTCAAGGCGACGGGCCGCAGCGTTGCACTGTAAAACCGGTCTTGATGTGTTGGTTACCGATGCTGCAATCACACCCGATGAGGCACGCAAGCTTGCACAGGATATACAGACGGCGCGCGAACATAATTTACGTGAAGTCGGCATGCGTTTGCTTGCGCTTAAAGAAGGCGGACTTTCACAAAAGGAAATTGCTGAAAATCAGGGGCTGTCTCAGGCTAAAGTGACCCGTGCATTACAGGCGGCGAGTGTGCCTGCCGATCTGATTTCGCTTTTCCCCAATCAATCTGAACTGACTTATCCTGATTATAAAGCTCTGCTCCAGGCTTCAGACAAGCTCAGTGAAACAGGGCAATCAGTTGACGCATTGATTAATGCGATTTCTGCTGAAATCGATGTGGTCAGAGCGCGTGAAAATTTAGCTGAAGATGAGCTAAAGAATAATATTCTTCGCTTAATCCGTCAGGGCAGCCAGACGTTGATTAAAGAGCCCGAAAAAGACAAAACCACTGCCATTGCGCTGTGGTCTTTCGCAGATAAAGATCGTTTTGCGCGTAAAAAAACGCGAGGAAGGATGTTCAGTTATGAATTTAATCGCCAGTCTAAAGAGCTGCAGGATGAGCTGGATAAAGTGATCTCAGAAACCCTGAAAAAATTCATGACACGATGAGCGTATAACCCTGACCAGGCAAATAGCCTTTGCCTGGTTTCTTTCCTCCCTTCCTGCTTTGTTTATGCTGCTATTTACACTCGCAATTTCAGGCTGAAATCGCCATCTAATAGTCTTCCTTGCTGATATTAATATATTGAAAAGTAAGTTCTTTTTTATCTCAGTGCCGTAAAATTTCGCCCGAAATTCTGTTTTGGGTCTTGGTTGTGCTGGTCGAAATTGTGCATGATCTGTAAGACTGTAATGAAAGCCTGACGTTCAGAAATCCGGTCTTATAATCATCTTATGGATGATATTTGTTCAACCGCTTGCGCTTTTATCAGCTCTTCATGCTGTCTCTCGACTGTTCGTACTAAAAGGAAAGTTTGAAGGAGTGATGGAATGCTTTGATGTTACGCTATTACGGCGATAAATTTGCGATTTTCTCTTATATATACCTGTATTATATAGCTTTTATTTTGGCGATTTCACCCTGAAATTTTTCTAAAACTGCCAGCAATGTAAGCCTCATCGATATGAGCTGACACCGTATCCTCACTAAACTTATTTGCCGTGAGAAAAGCTGATAAACAATAAAATTATCAATAATGACGATATACAGAAAATATCCCTTAGTTATCCACAGAAAAAGTGGATAACTAAGGCTGTGATGGATAAATCACTCTGTATGATGATGTGCTAACGGGAAAGTATTTGGTAATGAATAAGCCAAAGTTGTCAATGCATGGCACCATCACGATTTTGCCCGAATCTCTCTCTCACGCTGATTAGCGCCCTCATCCCTCTTTTCTTTACGAGTGAAGCCTGTAGTCGCCCGTACACTGCAGGACTGGGGCCAGCGAGTGAGGAAAGGTAAGACAAATGATATCACCGCGTTTTCTGTGAGGCGCTGTGAATGATGATGCAAATTCTCGGTGTATCAATAAAACCACTTAAGCCTGCAGGTTGCGTCAGTATCATTGCTGTTGAATCGGCCGCAAAACGTTTCAGGCACCAGAATACAGGTGACACCATCATTGGCTTTAATCTCACTTTTTGAAAACGAAGAAAGGCTTATTACATCTGCTCCGGCTAATCATGTTCAAAAGGATAAAGCGATGGGAGCTCAGATTTTAATATTGAATTCACTGTAATCAGTATTTTGGTGCCCTGAGCATGTTGCTCAGGCTTTGACGCTTACCGATGCTTCACACTACAGATTACAGTGAATCACTTGCCACGCATTGGTACCGCTGTTAGTCAGGAATATGCCGTTTACTGACGGCGCGGTGAGCAGCCTGGGATGAGTATGGCAATGACATGAGATCTCTCGCTTAGTCTGAAGCGGCCATATGTAAAAATGCAGTTGATTACTAATTACGGATTACTGATTACAGTGAACACCTGCTGCATGTTCACTGTAATCAGTGAGCCAAATGAGTTTGGCGATTTCAGGCTGAAATTTGGTCGTCAACCTTTCCGGGCGGAAGCTAAAAGCTAAGCCGTGAATGCGGTTACGCGCCTGAGTCAATGTTTACAACTCATCACGCTGAAACTGACTCGCATCGTTATTGAAGAAATACAGAATTAATATAATCCGGAAGGCCGCAAAGCGAAATCGGGTAAAAGTTAAAATTAATAAATCACGGCACTATAAAATGCGCGTCCAGCTAAGATGACCGTGACATTTTAGCGGCTTGCTGCATATCGCAAGCCTGCGGTACCCGTATTGCTGTCCGAGATTCATGTTCAGCGCGCTTGTCTTTCAGGCCGGCTCAATGACCTTAATATCAAGCGGTCTAGAGCTGCCACTAGCTTCGATCTTAACATCGCCGCAGCATCGCTGTTAGCCGTCCTTTTTATCTGTTTCTAGAATAAGCGTGCCAATAACGCAGTCATCTGTTCACGCGAACTGACTACAGTGAATACTCAAACATTTACTGTAGTCAGTGCTTCTCTTTGGCGATTTCAGGCTGAAATTCACATGTCATGGGTTTCTGAATGAATCCCTTTTACCAAGGCCCACGCGAAATACGAATTAATTAATCAGGTTCCTTTTGACAGGTACAGCCAGTTTGTCTGAATGAGAAAGCCTTATGCAGATAAACCGCAATTCTGGTTATGACAGGTATGCGAAAGGCTGATAAGTGAGCTGCGAAACGTCAGCCACTCGGTTTGTTATTCGTATCGCAACGACAATGTGGCATATCTGTATGGCATGTCAAAAAGCTTTCATAAGTATGAATACAAGCGCGATCGCTGCAATATTAATAGCCAGCCAGCATCTTTCGCGTTGAGCATGCCTGAAAACCAGATAGGCAAGAGGGGAAAGTATAAAAGCCGGCGTCATAAGAGGAATACCATGTCAACGTGCAGAGCAAACATGTACTGCACTTATCTGAAATGATGTGAAGTCAGAAAAGGATAGGTGATGGAAAATACATTAAGAACATGCTGTGCGAAAAGCATGTTCTTACCCGTTGGTGACATTACACGTATGAAAAGGGCAGGGCGAACTTTTCTTAAAGTGCAATGATCGCCTCAATCTCAATTAACAATTCAGGTGCAAAGAGGGCGTTAACCTGAACCAGTGAACTGGCTGGGAGAGCGGTGCCATAGCGTTTAAACAATACCTTACGAAGTGCATCAATATCAGTGAATGAAGTAATGAACAGGGTCACCTTTATCAAATTCTCTAACGACGTTTGCTCAGCGCTGGCGATAACCTCAAGCTGATCGAATATCGCTTCTGCCTGAGCTGCTATGTCACGCTGGCTTGCTGTCGTGCCGTGGGCGGTAAGGCCTGAAACATACAGTGTTCCGTTATGGCTGACGGCGTGGACATATGGCGCTGTTATTTGGCCCAGCGCAGCGTAGTTTTTGCGTTGCAGCATGATTAAGTGACCCTTTGCGCAGTTATTTATTGTGGGTGAGCAAGTGCTGGCACTGCGTGTTATTACTGGCGGCGAGTTGCTGCTGGTCGGGCGTCAGATTTTTCCAGACAGTGATGACACGTTTAGCCAGTCCCGGGATAAAATGGATTTTTTGCAATGCATAATCAGAGTTACTGCCTTCGATAACATTATTCATTGCATTGTATATCTGATGTTCATTTTGCTGAGGCACTGCACAGAGCACTGATACATAATAAGCTTCCTCTTCCGCATCATAATGCGGAACGAGCCACCAGGCCAGGCAAGCCAGCACAATAATTACAGGAACAATAAATTTAGGACCAACTTTTGCCATGATACAACCTTAAAAATATGACTGACAGTCTGCACAGTTACGGGTTTGGTTGCGTATCCTGCCATAAACATGAAGTGTTGTTAAAGCACATGGCTGGGGAAACAAGCGAAACAGTCTTTCGTTGTTTTATTAAATCAACTGCGAACACCCATTTTTAACATTTTTACGCGCCTTTTCGTTTCCTGTAAATAACTGTAAATATCAATATAATTAGGGTGTTATCTGTCCAGACTAGTCTGTATTTACCGTTACGTTTCTTAAAACTGACTATGCTAAAAAATCTACAACAGGCGAAATCATAAATGGTGCGGAAAAACAGTAACAGGGGAATCATATGCTGATAAAAAAGAAGAAATTGCGTTCACATACCGAAGACCGTTATCTTGCTCTGGCATTAGCGACAACGGCAGGTATTCTTAATGCCATGGCGCTTGGCGCGTTTGGTTTTTTTCCGTCACATATGAGTGGAAATACCTCTCAAATTTCAACTGAAGTTTTTACATCCGATTTTGACAGCCTCATCTTTCTTGCTGGATTAATTATGGCGTTTGTTGTTGGATGCACATCGGCAAGATTATTTATCATTGCCGGAGAAAGGCGAAAAATAAGGACGGTTTTTTGTCAGATTATCCTGGCCGAAGGAATTGCTCTGACGTCTGCTTCGCTGTTCGAGAAAATGTTTTATTCTCCTGAGTATAATGGTGAAGTGTTATTGATGCTGGCTTTCCTGATGGGATTGCATAATGCGACGTCTACCCAACTCTCAAATGGTCGTGTTCGATCTACACATATCACAGGTACGCTTACTGATGCCGGAATTGCACTTGGCACGTACGTCTCTTCGTTCGTTTCTCGTGCCGAACCCTGCGACAGACGTTTTGCTCAAAAGCAGTTACACACGCACCTGACTACCGTTTTTTCATTTTTGTCGGGCTGTATTGTCGGGTTAATTCTTTTTAAAGCTTATGCATTCAATGCGATGATTGCATTAGGTATTTTTCTGATCATCCTGGCAACATGTGCAATCCTCATCGCCTTAAATAATGCAAGGAAGTTTTAACATCTTATTTCATTGGGCAGCGATTAAGCTGCCCTGTCTTTGATATCACCCGAAAGCTACCCCCTCAGCACTAACGTAGGCATCATTAAATTTTCTTCTTATTCTGCCGTGTCATGAAATATAAATTTACTTAATGTCGTATTTTGTCAACTTATTCGGGAAGGAAATTTTGCCAGGTATATTAATTCAAAAAGATATAACCCGGAATGAAATCAAGATCATAACGCAATACTACCGCTTCGCTTACATTATATTTCGGTAATCTTCTTTGTTTTTAACATTATAAAAATGTTAGTCTGTATATATATACCAGTTGGAGGTTATGTGAATAACCATGAAGACAACGATATTCGTGCGTTGATTGGAGAAGTAGTCAGTGAGCTTTTAAAGATGGGCGAGCCCGTGCAGTTTCATCAAATTACAGATGCACTATTTCGTATGAGTCAGGACAGTGGTGATAAGAGAGTTAAACTTCTTTGCAAGCGCGCCATCCATTTTTTTGCGCGTAAAATGCATTAATGTTTATGGCTATAGCAAGGTGTTGCAGGGTAGGGGGAGCCAGGAAATGCTAATGATTTCATTTCCTGGCATGAACATTAAATGCCTGCGTCGTCCGGAGTACGGCCTACGACAATCTCCAGTGTGTTGCGTAACAATTCTGTCTGAGTTGCATCGTCAGTGCACTCAAGTTCAGCAATTAAGTAAAGAATGATAGCTTTATTCGTCACCCGCTTCTTATCGCTGACAATGTTTCTGATCACCCGACCAAGCAATTCAGTTTCTTTGGCGAGGTGATCGCCCTCACTGCGGAAAAATTCGATGATGGCTAAATCTGATGTGCTCTGTTGCATAGTCTCAATTCTCTAAGAAAATTGTCAGTTGAATAGCAGGAAGTCAGCCGACAGTATTATTATTTATCAGGGTTAATCAGGTAACTTACCTGTCTGCAATCACACCGCATCATCGCCGAATGACCAGCCACAAACATTAAGCTCAGTGCTTTTTAGAACCTTCAGGCGGACCATCATTGTTTAAACGGTGCTTATCACGTTCGGAAAGATCCACTCTTCGACGACTGTTTGCAGAAGCCATTCCTTTTTGCACTTCAACGATGGCAACTTTAATCGCACGCAGTCGTGTTGCATCTTCCGTTTCGCCCGCCATCACCTCAAGCTGGGCAATTAATGCATTGCTGGAAATCGGACTTTCGGACTTGAGTAAGGTCAGCACGGCCTCACCTATCATCACATCCGTTATTTTTTCTTCTTCACTTCTGTACATACTGGCTTCTCTGATTACGAATGTGTGGCCATAGTCCGGTCACGATGACGGGGACAGCTAACCTTCCCGCGTCAGCTGTGGACAGTACACTCCCTGTGACTAAACGCAGTACTGTCCGATCAGAATTTACTTTAAAAACGAATTAACGATTAATGCAAAATTTATCAGCCTTCACGGCTAAACAGCAAACCAATCAGGGCCTGATAATGCTGCTGTTGTTCTGATGAAGCGCACCCATCAAGACGATGGAGAAGTTTACTGCAGATAGCTTTACGAGAGAGCGTTTGACCAGCGCGAAGGAGTTCCACAACAATTTCGCCCAATGTTTCCTGCTGAGAGGGCTGGCTGGCCTGGTTAAAATAACGGGCAATGTCGCTGGTATTATCCGGTGCATGTCCGTTCTGACGCATGCTCATATCCTCAAGTGGTTAAAATATACTTCGCCGCTAAGCGAAAGTTATACATGTTTTAAAAACTTGTACAGAATTTTGATGATCTTGAAGGAATATTTTTGTGCAAAAAATGCTAATTGAGGTAAAACAGAGGGTTATAGAGGTTGGCGTTTAAACTTTTTTAACAATTATGGCGTACGGTTCAGCTTGTTTCCCACCAACAGGGATGAAAAACAAGCTTATTACTATTTAAAGAAAATATCATCATAGTCATTGTCAGAAGACGCTGAAAAAGGGTGCTTGCGTGCAGACCAGCTTGTGCCGGCAGACGAGCGTGCACCGATTTTTCTGAATCCCATGAGCCACTTTGTTGCATCGGCCAGTTGCAGAAGTCGTTTTTCATCAACTTCAGATTCTTTCATTACCCTGAGCTCATCCACCAGGGACTCAACACTTACGTCCTGATTAATTGCTATCAGGTTCAGAGCGGCCTCGCCAATGATAGTGTTAGTCAGATACTGTTGTGAAAGTAGCAAAATAACCTCCTTTGGCATGTGTTCCACATTTGTAATTTTAGCAAAGAATACAATCCGCCTTACCGTACAGCGCTGTTTGTACGCTTACACGAACTCAGTGCACCTGTTTAGGCAGAAAATCTGCATTAGCTGGAGAGGGGTGGATCTATTTTTTACTCTTTAAAATAACGAATTACATACCTCCTGACAGAAAAAATGAAACTTCCATTCATTTCATTAAAAAACTCCACAAAGTGTTTCTGTCCCTGATTTATAGCTTGTGCTATACAAGTTAGCACAAGCTATATTTGTGCATTAAGCTGAGGACAGCACGATGAACAGGTTTAAAAGGTATTGGATAACCGCGCTGAGTGTCATGCTCGGTGTTGCAATGACAACAAACAGCCATGCCGCTGAAAAATTTAAAGTTGTAACGACATTTACCGTTATTGCCGATATGGCAAAAAATGTCGCGGGGGAGGCGGCTGAAGTAACATCCATCACTAAGCCCGGAGCCGAAATTCATGATTATCAGCCGACGCCCGGAGACATAAAGCGGGCTCAGGGGGCGCAACTGGTGATGGCTAACGGCCTGAATCTTGAGCTATGGTTCCAGCGCTTTTATCAGCACCTGAAAGGCGTACCTGACGTTGTCGTTTCTGCCGGAATCGAGCCCATGGGGATAGGGGAGGGGCCTTACAATGGCAAACCCAATCCTCATGCGTGGATGTCGCCCGATAATGCACTTATCTATGTCGACAATATTCGTGACGCGCTGAGTAAATATGATCCGACCAATGCCCAGATCTATGCACAGAACGCCGCTGCCTATAAGCAGAAAATCATCGCATCGCTTGAGCCTTTCCGAAAACAAATCGCCGACATCCCTGAGAACAAACGCTGGCTCGTGACCAGCGAGGGGGCATTTTCCTACCTTGCGCGCGATTTGGGGCTTAAAGAACGTTATCTCTGGCCTGTCAATGCCGATCAGCAGGGGACGCCTCAACAGGTACGCCAGGTTATTGACCAGATGAAGAAACATGCCATTCCCGTTATTTTCAGTGAAAGCACCGTATCGGATAAACCGGCTCGTCAGGTAGCACGTGAAACACAGGCGCACTATGGCGGCGTTCTGTATGTCGATTCTCTCAGTACCGCCAGTGGACCCGTACCAACGTATCTGGACTTACTTAAGGTCACCACTCAGACATTAGTGAAAGGCATTAATGATGGGATGAAAAAACAATGACGCCGACAATTGATGTTTCTGACCTCTCGGTAATCTACCGCAATGGCCATATTGCCCTCGACAAGGCCAGTTTTTGCGTGCCAGCCGGTTCCATTGCCGCATTGCTTGGCGTCAATGGCTCGGGGAAATCAACGCTTTTTAAAGCGCTGATGGGGTTCGTTCCTGTCCGTGCAGGTACGGTCAGTATCCTCGGTATGACAACGCGACAGGCCTTACGCCGTAGTCTGGTGGCTTATGTGCCGCAGGCAGAAGAGGTCGACTGGTCTTTTCCTGTCCGGGTTGAGGATGTTGTCATGATGGGGCGTTATGGTCACATGGGTCTGATGCGCAGGCCCAGACAACAGGATCGTGACAAAGTCATGGCTGCGCTCGGACGGGTAGATATGCTCGAATACCGGGAGCGGCAAATCGGCGAGCTCTCAGGCGGTCAGAAAAAACGTGTCTTTCTCGCCCGGGCCATTGCTCAGCAGGGAGAGGTAATTTTACTGGACGAACCTTTTACAGGCGTCGATGTAAAAACCGAAGCCAAAATCATTAGTCTGTTGCGTGAACTGCGCGATGAAGGGAAAACCCTGCTGGTCTCAACGCACAACCTCAGTTCGGTGGTGGCGTTTTGCGACTACACCGTGATGGTCAAAGGTACCGTTCTGGCCAGCGGGCCGACGCGCACCACCTTTACACAGGCAAATCTCGAACGGGCATTTAGCGGTGTACTTCGCCATGTGATGGTTGAGGGTGAACTACGTGAGGTCATGGATGATAAGCCTCTTTTACCCGCATCGCCTGACAGGCGTTCAGTACGAGGTCAGCCATGACGCTATTATTTGAACCCTTCAGTTATCAATATATGTTGAATGCCATGTGGATTGCCGCAATGGTGGGTGGATTGTGTGCCTTTCTTTCATGCTACCTGATGCTAAAAGGCTGGTCGCTTATCGGCGATGCGCTGTCGCACGCTATCGTGCCGGGCGTGGCAGGCGCGTACATGCTGGGGCTTCCGTTTGCCTTTGGTGCATTCCTGTCGGGGGGATTAGCGGCGGGGAGCATGCTAGTGCTGAATCAGCGTACACGTTTAAAAGAAGATGCCATTATTGGTCTGGTATTTTCTTCGTTTTTCGGGTTAGGGCTGTTTATGGTTTCACTGAATCCCCTGTCGGTGAATATTCAAACCATCATACTGGGCAATATTCTGGCTATCGCCCCCGCGGATATTGTTCAGTTGGCTGTTATCGGGATCACGTCTGCCACGATTTTATTTTTCAAATGGAAAGATTTAATGGTGGCTTTCTTCGATGAGAACCATGCTCGCGCCGTGGGGTTACAGCCGGGACGGCTCAAAATACTGTTTTTCACCTTACTTGCAGTTTCAACCGTAGCGGCATTACAAACGGTTGGGGCTTTTTTAGTAATCAGTCTGGTGGTAACACCGGGCGCAACCGCATGGCTGCTGACCGATCGCTTTCCACGTTTACTGGCTATTGCTGTCGCCATCGGCAGCCTGACCAGCTTTGCGGGTGCCTGGGCAAGTTATTATCTCGATGGTGCGACAGGAGGAATCATTGTGGTGGCCCAGACGTTGCTGTTTCTGCTGACTTTTGTGTTTGCACCTAAGCACGGTTTACTCGCGAACCATCGGCGTCGCCGGATGCAGGAGATATGATGATGTGGCTGGAACCTTTTCAGTTTGGTTTTATGAACCACGCCCTGTTAATTGCCTGTATCGTTGCTATTCCCTGTGCGCTGTTGTCTGTCTTTCTGGTTCTGAAAGGGTGGGCGCTAATGGGGGATGCCATGAGCCATGCCGTGTTTCCCGGTGTTGTGCTGGCATGGATGCTGTCATTACCGCTTGCCACAGGCGCTTTCAGCGCGGGTTTTTTCTGCGCGATTGCCAGCGGCTATCTTAAAGATAACAGCAGAATCAAACAGGATACGGTACTGGGGATTGTTTTTTCGGGCATGTTTGCCACCGGCCTGATTATGTTTGTTGCGTTAAAACCCGCGATTCATCTCGACCATATTCTCTTTGGCGATATGCTGGGAATCAGCCGTGATGACATTATTCAGACAGGGGCGATGGCTGCGACAGTGGTAATACTTGTTATCCTGAAATGGCGTGACCTGATGGTATTCAGTTTCGATGTCCAGCAGGCGCGGGCTTGTGGCCTGGCGGTGCGCTGGCTGCATTATGGCTTGTTAGCCATGGTTTCTCTGACGATTGTGGCGACGTTAAAAGCGGTGGGCATCATTCTTTCCATTTCTTTGTTGATTGCGCCCGGCGCGATTGCTGTCTTACTGACACGTCGTTTTTCACATGCGTTGATTCTGGCCGCTTTCATTTCCGTAATGGTATCGCTCAGCGGTGTATATTTGTCATTTTTTATCGACAGTGCCCCAGCACCGACCATCGTTGTCTTATTCGCTTTCGTTTTTATGATCAGTTTGTTGATCGCGCACGTTAAAGGCCCACGTTTACCTGCCCATTAATCTTCGCTGTTTCGCTGACCGTCACCCTTGTCTGGACGGTCAGCGTCAAGCACAGCAGACATTCTTCTCGTTTTTATCTCCGACCCAAAAAATAAGTGCTAAACCTAATGACGGACATACGCATGTAAACATCAGGGTTATCCGCGCTTCACGTTTTTAATTTCGCCCGTTAGCGATAAGCCTCATATCACGTAACCGGCCCTGCAACCATGGGAAACAGATAATGTCAGAAAAAATACCACTCACGATGCAGGTCAATGGTGAGACCCGGCAGTTAACGGTCGATCCTCGCGTCACATTATTAGATGCACTGCGCGATCATCTTGATCTGACCGGCACTAAAAAAGGATGCGATCAGGGCCAGTGCGGCGCCTGTACAGTGCTGGTGAACGGTCAGCGTGTCCTGAGTTGCCTGACGCTGGCTGTTCAGACGCAAGAAAAAGCCGTCACCACGATTGAAGGTCTGGAACAGGCATCGGGTGAGCTGCACCCGGTACAGCGCTGTTTTATTGAACATGACGGTTTTCAGTGCGGCTACTGCACGCCCGGGCAGATTATGTCTGCGGTCGCCTGTATTAAAGAAGGTCATACAGGCTCAGACGACGAGATTCGTGAATACATGAGCGGTAATCTCTGCCGATGTGGCGCGTATCCTTTTATCATTGATGCGATAAAGCAGGCTGCAGCTGAAATGGCGGAGGACGTACGATGAACGAATTTCGCTGGCAGGTTGCCCGGTCAGTAACGGATGCAGCAGGCGCTAAACAGCACGCTGACAATCAGCTTATCGCGGGCGGAACGACGCAACTTGATTTGATGAAATGTGGCGTAATGACTCCCTCACTCCTCACCGATATTGCCGGCTTGTCGGATCTGTCAACGCTCGAATTCGGCGACGATAAAATCACCATTGGGGCGCTGGTCACCATGAGTGAACTGGCCAGTCATCCTGATTGTGAGGCCCTGGCCCCCGCGCTGTATGGCAGTCTGTGGCAGGCGGCGTCGCCTCAAATCCGCAATATGGCAACCATCGGCGGCAATCTCTGCCAGCGTACCCGTTGCGCCTATTACCGCGATCCGGCCACCTTTTCCGCCTGCAATAAACGCACGCCGGGTTCCGGATGTGCAGCGCTGCACGGCATCAATGCGAGTCACGCCATTCTGGGCGGCAGTGAACAATGTGTGGCGGTCTATCCTGGTGATCTGGCCGTCGCGCTGACGGCCTTTGACGCGACGATTATTGTCCAAAACAGCCATCAGGATACGCGGCGCATTCCGGTTGACGACTTTTTTCTGTTACCCGGCGAGACGCCGCAGCATGAGCACGCCTTACAACCCGATGAAATTATCGTCGCCATCGAGATTCCCCGTTCCTTAGCATTAAAACAGTCCCATTACCTGAAAGTACGCGATCGGACTTCTTACGAATTCGCCAGCGCGAGTGCGGCCGTGGGATTAACGCTTGCGCAGGGACGGATAGAAACCGTTCATATCGCGTTAGGTGGTGTCGCAACCAAGCCCTGGCGTGCCCGTCAAGTGGAACATGCGTTAACCGGACAGCGGTTTGAGGAACAAAGCCTGTATAAGGCCGCAGAGTTAATCACTCAGGAAACGCGCGCGCTGGCGCACAACGCTTACAAAATAACGTTAACGCCGCGCGTGATTGCCCGCGCGCTGCTGGCTGCGGGAGAACTGGCATGACAAAAGACAATAATGATCCGACGCTGACCGATAATGCCGTGCTGTCCGCGGATAAGCAAAGCGTCAATCCTCACCGTCGCGCCGCTGCCAGCCCTTCCGGTCTTGGCACACCGCGAACCCGCGGTGAGGGCAAGGTCAAAGTCACGGGAAAAGCCCGTTATGCTGTAGAGCATAAGCCCGACCGCATGCTGCATGGCGTCGTCCTGCAATCGACAATTGCCAGTGGCCGCATCTCACATATCGATACGGCCAAAGCGGAACGTGCGACAGGTGTGATTGCCGTTTATACACATCTTAATTCACTCAGAATCAATAAGCCGACGGCTATCGCTGATGGCGGTGCGGCGCAGACAACCTATACGCCCATTCAGGACGATGTGATTATTCACAATGGTCAGAACATTGGCCTGGTCGTAGCAGAGACATTTGAACAGGCAACTTATGCCGCTTCCCTGGTCGATATCCACTATGAGACGACGCCTGCTCTGATCTCGGCGACGGATGAAGGGGTGGAGCCTAAGCCGACTACAAAGCAGGACATCGATTTAGGTGAGGCTCAGGCCGCCATGGAACGTGCAGACGTGCGGATTAATCAGCGTTATACCACGCCACGCGAATATAACATGCCGATGGAGCCCCATGCCTGTATTGCACACTGGGAGCAGGGCCGCATAACCGTCTGGGAACCCAGCCAGTGGGTGGCAGGGGCGCAGATTGAAATCGCCGAATGGATGGGGATCTCGCCAAAAGATGTTCACGTCATCTCGCCCTATGTGGGGGGAGGTTTTGGCTCTAAGCCGGTGCCTTATACGCACGTAGCGCTGGCCTGCGTGGCCTCGCGCGCGCTTAATCGTCCGGTTCGCGTGTCACTGACGCGGCCACAAACCTTCACGGGTTTAGGGGGACGTCCTGCCACCTCACAGCAGCTGGAGATGGGAGCGACACGCGACGGGAAAATTCAGTCGGTGATTTTGCGCAGCTTCAGTGAAACGTCACTGATTGATGTCTTCGCTGAAAACTGCAGTAAGGTGACGGGGCGCATGTACGCTATTGAAAATCTCTCGGCGCAGCACCAGGTCAGGCCCATCAATACCGTCACGCCAGGCTGGATGCGCGCACCGGGTGAGAATCCCAGTGCATTCGGGCTTGAAGTGGCGATGGATGAAATGGCTTATGCGCTAAATCTCGATCCGCTGGCCTTTCGCTTACGCAACTGGGCAGATCACGATTATCAGCTGGAGTTGCCCTGGAGTTCACGTCGTCTGAAAGAAGCCTATGAAAAAGGGGCGGAAGCCTTCGGCTGGGATAAACGCATTATGGCGCCTCGTTCGATGCGCGAAGGGCGTGAATTAATTGGCTGGGGCATGGCATCGGGCACGTATCCGGTTAATACCATGCCGGCTGAGGCAAAAATCCTGCTTTCCTCTCAGGGGCAGATCGTTGTGCAGTGCGCGGGCGCGGACATCGGCACCGGGACGTACACGATTCTGGCGCAAACCGCCGCTGATATCTTAGGGGTGGATTCACACTGCATTGAAGTTGAACTGGGCGATACCCAACTGCCACGAGCCGGCGTTGCGGGGGGCTCTCAGCTGGCAGGAAATCTGACGGCTGCGGTTGATGACACCGCCAATAAAATGCACGCGCGCTTAGTCACGCTCGCAAGCGAATTAACGGGCTCGCCTCTGAAAGGCATCCCTCCGCATGAACTCAGCCTTGCGAACGGGGCGATTTATGTTACCGCTAACCCTTCTCAGACTGTTTCTTTTGGTGTACTGGTCAGCCTGACGAATGCATCCGTGCTGTGCGTCGAAGGCGGCACGTTCTCAGCGGATATGTCTGCCGAGGAACGGGACAGTGTGACCGGTAGCCTGGGTGAAATGAGCCGCCCGGAAAGCTTCTCTGCACACAGCTGGAGTGCACAGTTTGTCGAAGTGAGAGTGGACGAGGACTTTGGCACCATCCGGATTAAACGTATGGTCGCGGCGTTTGACAGCGGCCGGCTTTATAACCCCAAACTGGCCCGCAGTCAGTGGGTTGGCGGCATGATTATGGGCGTGGGACAGGCCTTGCTTGAGGAAGGCATTATCGATCCGCGCAACGGCAGAGTGCTGAACAACAATCTTGCCGATTATCTGATTCCCGTGAACGCGGATATCCCGGCGATTACCACGATTGATGTTGGCCTGCCGGATTATAAAGCGACCCGGATGGGCGGCAAAACGGTGGGTGAACTGGGCATCGTGGGCGTGGCGGCCGCGATCAGTAACGCGGTTTACCATGCTACGGGCAAGCGGGTCCGCGATCTGCCCATCACGCTGGATAAGATTCTGTAAACATGCGAAGGAACGCACTGAGATGAAAACGGCCATTGTATTAACGGCGGCAGGGATGGGCCGCCGGTTTCGGCATGCCAGTGGCGAACATAAGCTACTGACGGCGTTGAATGGCAAAGCCGTGCTGAAACATACGCTTGACCAGGCGAGGGCGAGCGGAATGGAGGTGGTCGTGGTATCGCGTCCCGAAGACGTGGCCATTCATTCTCTGCTAGGTGATGCGGTGCGGGTGTTGTGTGCCAGCGCCGGGCTGGGCGAGTCGATAGCGGCGGGCGTCAGTGCCTGCACGGATTATGATGGCGTGATCGTGGCGCTGGGCGATATGCCGTGGCTTACCGCTGCAAGCTACAGGGCGGTAAACAGGGCGTTAACCACGTATCCGCTGGTGCGTCCCTGGGTTGACGACCGTGCTGGTCATCCTGTGGGTTTTTCGGCCGCTTTTTTCCCCGCGCTGCGCCAGCTGACCGGTGATACTGGTGCGCAGCAACTGTTACAACATCATCCTGTACATTACGTGCCACTTCGGGATCGCGGTTGCCTGGAGGATATTGATTATCCGGATGATTTACGGCGAATGAGGTGAAGCCCATGATGACGTTAGATCAACGAGTGATTGAAACGGCATTAGGCTGGCATCATGCGGGACGGGCCGTCTGGCTGTGCACTGTGTTGCAGACCTGGGGCTCTTCACCGCGCGCACCTGGCACGATGATGGTGATCAGTGACAGTGGAGAAGGATGCGGCTCGCTTTCCGGCGGCTGTATAGAAGAAGACTTTCTGGCACGGCTGGCTGAGGGGCATTACCGCATCGACAGTCAGGTTGTCCGTTATGGTGAAGGCGGAAGGCAAACGCAGGTGCAGTTGCCCTGTGGCGGTAGCCTCGACGTGCTGGTGGAATATTTGGTTGCCGATAACGACAGCGGCCAGATGTTACAAGCGATGCATCAGGCGTTGCGTGGCAAAACACGACTGCTCAAAACGGTCACTGTGAGCAAACGTGCCACCTGGCAAACTATGGCGATGACGGCGGCGCTGCCGGTGCTTCGTTATCAGCATCCAGAGGTCGTGTTACCGGTTGGTGCCGTCCCGGAATTGCTGGTGGCAGGTTACTCTACCGTGGCCTTTGAGTGCATCCGGCTGGCACAAATTCTGGGCTTTCATGTTCGGGTATGTGAGCATCGCTCAGAGATGTTAAGTGAGCTGGAAGGTCATTTTACGGGCCAGGATACGATTACGATCGTCCCTCAGCATCCCGCGCGCTGGCTGGAGCTCAACGGTGCGCATGCTGCGGTAGCCATCGTCTCATTAACCCACGATCCGCGCATAGATGAGCTAACCATGATGGAAGCGGTCAACACTCATGCGTTTTACATTGGCATTATGGGGTCCGCTAAAAATACGGCCAGGCGCAAGTCGCGTTTACAGACCATTGCAGGGTTGGATAACGATGAGCTCGCACGGATCATTGCGCCTGTTGGTCTGGCTATCGGAAGTAAAACCCCCGCAGAAATCGCGCTGTCTGTCATGGCCGACATCATACGGGTAAAAAATCACTGTTAAGACGTTGCGTTGTCCGGCGTCACCATTACGCCGCCAGACAATCCGTGATCAGGTATTGGGTGTCAGCTGACAGAAATAGGTGCCGGAATACGGAACCGGCAGAAAATCAGTAAACAGCTGGCGCAGCGTTTTTTCAGGATCAATATCGTTAAAGAGCGCGGGATGAAGCGTTTTGGCAAAAAATTCTGCCGCGACAACGTGCCAGGGGCTGAGGTAAAAATTATGCCACAGGGCCGCCGCGTGGCCGTCCTGCAACGCACGCAACGACTTCAGGCCCGTTTGTTGCGCGGCCAGTTGCCGCAGCGAGGCGCGCGTTTCAGCCTGCGTGATGGCAGGGCCAATACGCAGATCGGACGTATCATTACGATCGCCGCTGCCCGTTGCAAAATAGAAATCCGGATGTGACGCAATCACCGTTTCTTCATTCAACCGGCCGAAAACGCCGGAAACCGTTTTGCTGGCAATGTTTTCGCCGCCGGCAAACGCCAGTATCTCACCAAGGCTGCCGTTTACCGACGTCACACAGCATTCATTTCGACGTCCCAGATGCAACTGCAGAAGTACGGTGGGCTTCTTCCCGCGAAACTGAGCGAGGCGCTGCGCAAGGGTCTGCATATGTTGCTGATAAAACGCATTAAAAGCCGAGGCTCGCTCACCCTGATCGAGCACCTCTCCCAGAATGGCTACGCTGCGGGTCGTATTTTCAAGGAGATGCACCCGCAGGTCGATTTTCACGACCGGGATATGCGCGGATTTCAGGACGCGCTCCAGCCGTTGTCCGGCCTCACTGCTGCGCGCCAGTGCCGGCAAAATTACCACATCGGGTTGTAATGCGATCACCTTCTCAGGGTTGATGTCATTTGATCCCTCCTGACCTAATGACGCGATATGCTGCATCTCAGGAAACTGACGCGCGAAAATATCCCATGTCTGACGATCGTACTTTTTCAGATCCTCGGGCCAGCCGACAAGCCTTTTGAAAGGGTTGCCGGGCTCCAGCAGTGCGTAGGTGTAAAGCATCCGGCTTTCGCCCAGCACAATACGCACAGGATGGTCGGGAACGGTGACCTTATCGCCGTTGATATCGGTGATGGTTTTGCCCCAGACCAGGCTACTGATGGTCAAAGCCAACAGCAGGAGCGTTCGTAGCAGGCTGCGCTTACAGAAATCAGAATTCAACACGGGCTTGTACCATCAGGTTGCGGGTTTCACCTTCACGTACGCGCAGGTTTCCGCCGCTCGACGTGTAATAGTGTTTATTAAACAGGTTATTCAGATTCAGTCGTATCTGTGTTTTCTTGCCCAGCAACGCGTTGTTCCAGGCAATAAAGCTGTCCGCTACGACATAATCCGGTAAGGTGAAACTGTTGTCAGGATCGCCAGCACGACTGCCAACATAGCGGGCGCCGCCGCCGACACGAAAATCACCGGGCACGTTGCTGACGATCAGATTATGGCTCAGGTAAAGCGCACCGGACTGCTCTGGTGCGTTCTGTAAGCGATTGCCATTATTCGCCGGGTTAATCCGGTCATCGACAATTTCAGCGTTGTCATAGCTGTAACTGGCACTGACATCCCAGTCCTGGACCACTTCACCATTAAGCTCAACCTCAACGCCCTGCGAGCGCGCCTTGTTGATCGGACGGTTAGTACCGTTGATGTTCAGTGTCATCCGCTTTTCATCGATTCTGTACAGCGCCAGCGAGGCGAAGAGGCGCGGAGAAAGTTGCCATTTGCTGCCAACCTCCCAGGTGGTGCCCTGCTCAGGCTTACTGACGTTTCCTTCATCGTCGACATCCGTCGATGGGGTGAACGATTTACTCATGCTGGCATAGAGCGAAACATCCGGTGTGATTTTATAAATCAGCCCGGTTTGTGGCAGGAAGGTATTTCCCTCATCATTCAGCGTTTCAACGACCGGATTAAATCCTTTTGACGCGCATTGTTCGTAATGTTGATAACGTCCGCCAATGACCGCAATCCAGTCTGGAGTAAGCGAAATACTGTCTTTTAAATAAACCGAACGGCTGTGGATACGGTTAAGGTTGTTAGCATTTGCCGTATTTTCGGTTGTGCTGTCGGTTACCGGTGACAGCAGGTCATAAGTGGGGTTGAGGTAGTTAAAGCGGCGGTCATTTTTGCCCTGATACTGGTGCGCCCGGTACGTCTGGTTCATTTCATAATCCGTACCGAAGACCAGCGCATGCGCCATGCCGAATATCTCCGGATTCCCCAGGACGTCCCATGACAGATATTTGGTTTGCTGATTAAATCCGCGATTGGCATCGGCGCGCCGGGTAACCACGCCGGTAGCAGGATTAATCGCCGTGACCCGAACTTCGTTATTGTCATAACGGCGCTGATTCCAGCCAAGCGTCAGGCGCGTGCTCCAGCTGTCGTTGAACTGCCAGTCGTAATGCGCGTTCAGTGCCTGATTACGTCCCCAGGCATGATTCGCTTTGTCATCCAGTCGCTGTTTGTAACCGACATCGAGTGGTGCGCCATTAATAAAAGCGGTACCGCGATCGTAAGGAATGTCATAACGATAGTCGCTGTAGCTGACCAACAGGCTGGCTTTCTCACCGTACCATTGCAATGACGGTGCGAGCAGAGAATGCGCATCACTGCCAAAATTGCGCCAGTAATCCTGACGCTGCTTCTCTGCGATGAGCCTGAAAGCAAAACCATTACCCAGCGGGCCGGTGACATCGAGCGTACCGGCTCCACCACCTTCACTTGCGTAGCGCCCACTGACGGAAGACTGCCATGAATAGCGTGGTTTTTTGCTGATGACATTGATGATACCGCCCGGATTTTGAATGCCATAGAGCAGAGATGCCGATCCCTTGAGTACCTCAACCCGCTCCGTGGTCGCATCCAGATTTAACCCCTGGCTGCTTCGTATACCATCGCGATATATCGAGCCATCAGAATTGCTACCGAAGCCACGGCGAACGAAACCGTCCTCTGTTCCTGCCAACGTGTTGGCTTCCACAACACCACTGACGAAGCGCATCGCATCGCTCAGATTGCTAACCTGATAATCATCAAGCTGCTGTTGTGTCACGGTACTGACAGACTGGGCCTCGTCGAGACGCGCCGTCGGCATTTTACTGCCAACGCTGCTGGTGGTGGCTGCATAGCCCTCTTCACGGTCAGCATCGCTGGTGACGGTGACGGTATCATCCCCGGTGGCGGCAAGGCTGTTACCGGCCGGAAGCCAGGCGCTGGAACAGATCGCCACTATTAAAGCCTGCTGAAATCTGAGGTTCTTACTCTCGCCTGGACGTGTTTTCATTATATTTTTTCGCTGATCATCAAAAACAAAATAAACGTAAAGGCCACGTTAAACGTGGGGTTTTTTCGCCTTCAGGCGGAGGTTTTTGCGTCCGTCCTAGTAGACTGTTTTGTAATTGAGAATCATTCAACCATTGAGTGATGTAGTAGTAAATATAAAAACATTTATTTTTACTACATTTCCAGGAGAGTGTATTAACGATGATTTAACTGTTTTTATATTGTTAAGTCATTAATTTTAATGAATTAAAAAACTTATTCTGGTGAAGTGTATCCATGGGAAGAAGCATAACCTTGCTGTTCGTGAGGGAGAAAAGGCTTGCTGACTACAGCCGTGCGGGACATGCTTAGCGCAGGCGAAGCAAGAACAGTATCGTCGAAGGGGATTACCCTGTCAGGTTCACACATTATCGTTCAGGATTTAACGGGGGCGTGAGAGTGTTTCATCTCATCGGTGTTTTTAACAGTAATCAGCGTGACAGGCTTCCTTGATGCAGGCCAGAAGTCGTACAGATATATTGGGCGAGCGTTTGCGTTCGCGGGAACAGCAACTCTCACCCCGCCTGCTGGCTGTTGCACATTATCTTCACACCAACCGGGAAACGGTTCTGGACAGCACTGCCATGGATATCGCCCGCGCGAACAACACATCGGATGCGACCGTGATTCGCGCCATTCAGGCACTGGGTTTTTCAGGACTGCGCGATTTGAAAAACGTCCTTCAGGCCTGGTTTGGTCCCGGCCTCTCTTCAGAAGAGAAAATGCTGAGCACCGTCAATGCTATGACGCGGGATGTTTCGTCGTCGATAGACTTCGTATTGCAGGGGCATCTCCATGCGTGTCAGGTACTGGCCTCTGAGCAAAACCGCCAGGCGCTGGCCGAAGCGACGGGGTTACTGAGTGAAGCCCGCCAGGTGGCCGTTTTCGGGATTAACGCCTCGGGTATTCTGGCTGACTACACCGCCCGCCTGTTAAATCGCATCGGTTTGCCGGCCTTCTCACTTAACCGTTCAGGTATTGCGCTGGCGGAACAGATGCTGGCGCTGCAACGGGGCGATGTGCTGATCATGATGGCGCAAAAGTCGGCACATCGCGAAGGAACAACAGTGGTGCGTGAGGCCAAAAGGCTGGGCATTCCGATAATTCTTCTCACCCATGCGACCGACGCCTTCTTTGCCCGGGAAGCGGATGTGGTTATTGACGTGCCACGCGGCGGGGAAAAAGGGCGCATCCCGTTACACGGCACAGTGATGGTTTGCCTTGAAATGTTGATTCTCTCGGTGGCCGCTTCCCTGCCAGATCGTACGACTAAGACCATGAAACGGCTACAGGATTTCTACCGTGGTCTTAAGCCTGCCATAAAAAAATAAATCCTTCGTTCAGATGTCACACGACAAGAGGAGAGTTGAGCCAGTACATGGCTGGCGCAGCTTAACGCTTTCGCTCACCCTGCATCGCCTGGATGTGTTTCCTCAATACCCGGCGTGATCGGGTTTGCAAAAGTGGCTGACACTTTTCGGAATGGCTTAAAAATTTTTCGTTTTTGCGAACTCACGTCAGCTTTCGTCTGGAGCGTTCTTTAATCTGCGGCTATTACTCAGCCGTGATGTTTATTTGCTGTTCTTTTGATTTATCCATCCTTGTTATTTTCCTGAACGGAGCTGGTCATGAAGAAAAATCGTGCATGGTTTCCTGTGTCGTTCGTCGCGCTTGCCATCCTGGTAAGCCCACCAGCGGTGATGGCCTGGGACGGTCTTACCGTATTTGGCGACAGCCTGAGTGATACAGGCAACGTCGGCCGTTTTACCTACGATTCTGCCAGTCATCCACTCTATGATGAAATCATCGCCCGTGACGCGGGACTGATGCTGCAGCCGTCCTCTCAGGGCGGGAGTAATTACGCGGCAGGCGGTGCTGTGGCAGTGCCTGCTCTCAATCCGCAGTTTAATACCCAGGATCAGGTTGCCCGCTATCTGTCGTCAACGAATGGCCGGGCCGATTCCAACGGGCTCTATATTCACTGGATCGGCGGGAATGACCTGGCCGCTGCCACGCTCATTCCCAGCCCCTCGCTGGCGCTTTCTCTGGTTGACAACAGCGCCGGTGCGGCCGCCAGCCAGGTCAGCGCGTTACTGAATGCGGGCGCTGGTACGGTGATAGTGCCAACCGTGCCGAATGTCGGTGCGACGCCTGCCCTGATAGAAGGAATACTTCAGGGGGCCGGTTCCGCAGCGGTGGCGGCGGCGTTTCAGTCACTGAACGCGGCGACCACGTTCACTACGGCGGAACGGCAGCAGGCTATCCAGACGGCTTTCGGTCAGGCCGCTGCGCAGCTCTCTGCCATACCGGCGGTTCGTGACCTGATCGCACAACAGCTGTTCGCCACCTGGCAGCAGTTAAGCGATCAGGCGGCTTCTCTGACGGCCCGTTACAATCAGCAGGAAGAAAACGCGCTGGCGGCTGCACAGGGGAATATTGTTCGGGTCGATATTAATGGGCTTTTTAATGAAGTGATCGCCAGTCCGGCGCTTTATGGTCTTACTAACACCGCAGGCATGGCCTGTCCACCGGGCACCTCTTCCGCCGTCTGTACTTCGTCGACAGCGGGTTTCTCATCGCAACAGACTTTTTTGTTTGCCGATCGTCTTCATCCCAGCCCTGCGGTGCATGCCCTGATTGCTGACTACATTCAGTCAATCCTGGATGCACCAGCCCAGGTCGCGGTACTGACGCAGGCACCGCTGACGATGCTGCAGGATGTGCATAACACGCTGGACAGTCATCTCCAGCAGCAGCGCAGGCAACCCGCTGAAGCCGGAGAATTCACTGTGTTTGGCGGTTACGCCGGTCAGCACGCGCGCAACAAACGTGATGTTTTTAATGATGGCGACACAGATACCGCAAACCTGTCAGCCGGCATGGGTTATCAGCTGACCGACAACCTGCAGGCAGGGGCGTTGCTGTCAACGGCCAGCCAACAACAGCATCCCTCTGAACGTTATGATTACCGGCTGCACGGCAACATGGTGGCACTCTGGAGCCAGCTACAACTGATGGACAGACTGTGGGTCAACGCCGATATCCATTATGCGGATCTGGATTACGACAGCATTGAACGTCAGATAAAACTTGGCCCTGCGGTCCGCACTGAACAGGGCAGCAGTAGTGGAAAGCTGATGGGCACGCGGGTTCAAACCGGTTGGGATTTTCCCTTAAACGAGACGATTACCACGGGGCCTGTTGTCAGCTATGCGCTGGATTATGTGCGGGCCGACGGTTATCAGGAACGCGGCGACAGCAGCAGTGCGATGCGTTTCTCCGATCAAACACGGCATTCACAAACTGGGGCAGTGGGGTGGCGCATTGATACCCAGGGATTAGGAATCAATCCCTGGGCACAGGTCAGTTATAACCATCAGTTTGGCGACACGGATACGTCGGTGAGTGCAGGTCTGAAATCGACACGAACGGCTTTCCGACAAAGCCGTTCTAATCAGGATAAAGACTGGGCGGATATAGCTGTAGGGGCCAATGTCCCCATCGGCGATGCGGTTAGCGCTTTTGCCGCTGTGTCGACGGTGGCGGGCGCGCGTGATTATCATGAGGTCACCTGGAACCTTGGCATGAGCGCGCGGTTTTAGCACCTGTCCGGTGCAGGCCTATGAGCGTCGCATCGATCAGGCCCGGGTCAGCGCCATCGAAAAAGGCGCGGGATGAGACTGATGTGTCACGTCGTCTGCCTGCACTTTCAGGTTCAAAACGCAGAGGATATGGCCCGATTTTACTGGCCGATGAAGGGGCCAAAAGTTTAATGCCTTCTGCTTCGCAAGCGAGAGCGGGTAAGGTATAGTGCGCGTTTTTGGAGGAACCATGCTGACGCATTCATCAACACGACTCAATAAATACATCAGTGAGAGCGGAATCTGCTCCCGCCGCGATGCCGATCGCTTTATCGAACAGGGCAACGTTTTCATCAATGGTAAACGCGCAGCCGTTGGTGCCCAGGTTTTTGCTGGCGATGTCGTAAAAGTGAATGGTCAGCTGATTGAGCCTCGTGATGAAGATGATTTGGTGCTGATTGCGCTGAATAAACCCACAGGCATTATCACCACAATGGAAGAGGGCGAACGCGATAACATCAGTGATTTTGTTAATCACAGTAAACGCGTTTTTCCCATCGGTCGTCTCGATAAAGATTCGCAGGGACTTATTTTCCTGACCAATCATGGCGATCTGGTCAATAAAATTTTGCGTGCAGGCAATAACCACGAAAAAGAATATGTCGTCACTGTTGATAAGCCCGTTACCGATGAATTTATTGCCGGTATGGCAGCCGGCGTTCCCATGTTGGGCACGGTAACCAAAAAGTGCAAAGTGAAGAAAGAAGCACCCTACGTGTTTCGTATTACGCTGGTACAGGGGCTTAATCGGCAGATCCGTCGTATGTGCAAACACTTTGGGTATGAAGTCACCAAACTGGAACGCACGCGCATTATGAATGTAAATCTCAAAGGTATTCCTTTGGGTGAATGGCGCGATCTGACGGATGATGAATTAATCGAACTGTTTAAGCTGCTCGAAAATTCCACTTCTGATGACAAATCGGCAAAAAAGACGCCGCAGAAAAAATCTCCTGCAAAAAAACCAGGGAATAGCCAACCTAAATCGGGCGTAAAAGCTGATGATAAGCCCGCTTCACGCAAGCGATTTACGCAGCCGGGTCGCAAGAAAAAAGGGCGCTAAAAAGCGAAATGATAAACGGGCGTCAGATAATCGTGAGTGAGTATTGCCCTGAATGGGCGAATCATTTCTCTGCTGAGGCGGCTGTGTTAGCGGCGAGATTGGGTAAACACCTTGTCGCTATTCATCATATTGGTAGCACTGCGGTGCCAGGATTAGCGGCCAAACCGATCATCGATATTTTGCTGGAAGTGATTACTCATGATTCGTCTGACATTACGTCAGCGTTGTGCGCCTCTGGCTATCAGGCGCGTGGCGAAAACGGTATGCCAGGAAGACGCTATTATACCAAGGGCCTTCAGGGCCGCCGTACGCATCACGTCCATGCTTTTATCCAGGGCACTCCAGATATCATCCGGCATCTGGCGTTTCGGGATTATTTGCGAAAATATCCAGACATCCGCGACAGCTATGCGGCAGTGAAATACGCCGCGCAACGTGACTGCCGGGGGGAGAGTAACGTTTACTATGAATTAAAAAATGCGTTTGTTCAGACCCATCAGCAACGCGCACTAGCCCTCTATCCCTTCTGAATTATCTCTCTGAACGCGTCTTTATTTTCCTTTTGCAAAATTTAGCCTTGCCTGCACATTCAATGATGCAGCCTGATGCTTATGGCTACAGACGGCATCACAGAACGATAAGTAAGACGGTGCCCAAAAGGAAAGCGCAACGTCGCATAATCAGATGACGGCACCTTTTCAGTAGTAAAATGGCATGGCAGGATACGCTAAATTACAAAGGAGTGGGCCTGATGTTACTGAAAGGTATGAATGATCCGTTGTTCAAAGCGTATCAGCATCCCAAAGCAAGGCTAATGATAAGTCGTTTCAGAGGATTAGCCGGTGACCGGCGGCTTAGCGACTGGCAGGTATTTTGTATTCTGGTCAACGGCTTTACTAACTACTGGTATGTGCATTCAGGCAATTTCACCATCAATGTCACCTTAACCAAGACGCGTCAGTTCGATTTTATGCAGGATTTTTTGCATTTCACGGTGACGCTGGATGGCCTGTTAAGCGACGAGAATTTCCGCTGTCCCGACTTTATTTTGCCCCATTATGATGTGCCTTATGAATTTTGCCGTTGGCGGAGTAAACGTGGCTACGATTCGCAAACCACCTATGTGGGCAAACATGGTGTGAAGTCCCACAAAGGCCTGTTCATTGCAACTCATGATCCGATCAGAGATGAATATCAGATGAAATGGGAAGGCATTATTACGGTTTTTGATAAAGCCTTTTTTAAAATGGGAAACTTCAACACCACCTGCGATTTTTTAATCAACGATATTACCAAGACTATCCATGAGGGCGTGGTGAAACATCTGAGCCTGTATCGCGATCTGTACCATTATCTGTTTCCCTCACCCACAGAAGCGCGTATCCAGGCTCGTGATCCGAAACGCCATCTGGCCAGAAAATAAATACCAGCAGGATAGTCCACGAGTACAGAACGGGGAGAAAACGCTTATCCCGGTAACTTCCATTTCAGCCAGGGATCGAGTTCCGTTTCTGTCATAGGTTTAATGTTGAAATATTCATAGGTAGCCTCACTGTTATCTGAGGTGACCACAGAGGCGGGACGATCGCTGTGGGCTAAAACAAGGAGGTTGAGCTCTTTGAGCGTCGTAAAAATACTGTGTGCGATAAGTCGGGAAGTAATATTTGCATGAATTTGGTTGGCCAGTGTTTTATCCAGTTTTATAACATCAGGCGGCATCCCGCGCAGATAGCGTATTTTGCGATAGCCTTTCGCGATATATTCCCATGTCATTGTGAATCCCATACGTCTTAGCATTTCAAGGCCCAGCATGGCTGAGGGGCTGTCAATGATATGCTCTTTTTGAACGATTTTGATGACCAGCATTGACACAGGTAAGGTTGCCTTAAGCATTTTTTCCGCCAGCTTTTCTGCAAACGCCCGATCTGTCACATCCCGCTCATGAATACTGATTGTGACAGGTAACTGAATAGGATGATTACGTAGACGTTTAAGCCGGGCAATAGTGCTGTCAATCAGCCAGGTCGTGAGTGTTGTGCCCAGCTCAGTCCCAACGGCCAGTGAAGTAAAGTTATCGGCTGCCAGCTCTCCACGTTGGGGATGATGCCAACGGATCTGCGCTTCGAGGCCAACCGGTTTACCACTGAGCAAGCACACGTTGGGCTGGAAAACCAGATACAGTCCCTGGTTGCGCCGCAGCGCGTCTGCCAGATCACGCATTAAGGTGAAATCAGCGGGGGAACTCGCGTCTTTAATTCCATCACTAACAGCATCACACAGACGAACGGACGGACCGCTCACGCGTTCCAGCGCATTGACTGCCTGTCTGAGAGCGTCCTGGGGGAAGGTCTGGCCGGCGATAAAGTCGATCTGCGCGGTACAGGTCGCCAACGCCATAGTGAGGCCGTCGCCCATATCGGCATGAATCCCGTTTAACCGTTCCTCAACCCATTTTGCGCTAACGTGGCTTTCTGCACGGGTCAAAATCGCAAAGCGGCCAGTCGCGATCGTGTAAATCGACTCACCACTGGCAGGCCGAAGACGTAACCTTAACAGGGTGGCGACATCCTTAAGCAAGGACTCCAGCGACGCCATGCCCAGTGACCGGGACAGGTCGTAGGCGCGTGACATATCAATACAGTCGATAAGCACCAGACGGCGCAGTGCCGTGTCATTCAGCGTGGCAAGATGCAGAATGTCGCGAAAGAGACGTTCCCGATTGGCCATGCCGGTAACAGGTTCGATAAAGGCCGCCGAATGCCAGGCTTCAAGAAAGGCAACAACCAATCCAGCCAGTGACTCAATGATCTGTTTCTGCTGGTGGCTAAAAGTCCGTGGCACCGTATCCGTCAGGCATAGCGTTCCCAGTATCTGTCCATGAGCGTTTTTCAGCGGCGTACCGACATAAAAGCGAATATAAGGGGCATGGACAATCAAAGGGTGATGGGCATAACGCGGATCAAGTCGGGTATCGGGTGCAATGACCGTCGTATCACTTTCGACAACATGCCGACATAAGGCCTGGTCGCGCGTCGTGTCACTCAGCTCGATATTGTAATTGGCACGCACACTATGCTTATCGTCATTTAAGACAGCGATATAACTTCCATTAATACCAACTAACTGACAGGCCAGACGTAAAAACTTTTTCAGCACCTCATCCCGGCCTCTGTCTGAGAAGCGCAGTGACTGTGTTGTTCTGGTGCGGTGATATTCCTTGTCGCCAGGTTCCTGAGCCATTGCCGCTCCTGCCCATATGCTGAATGATATTGCAAAAAATAATTGTACGTTGATTTTAAAAAATAAAAGCCAATCACTATAAAAGGCGAAAGCAATTAATGCGTTGCGATGTTAAACCGTCATGGAATAACCATTTACGTCCTGGGTGAAGGCCGTTCATTTTTTTGAGTTAATGCGTATTGATTAATACGGCAGGTGAGGAAAGAACAGAAACCCTGGAGCCTCGGGCGAAGATTTTATTTTCGCTTACGCTTTTTTATAAGGCAAATTTCTGGCTGCGATACATTTCCCGACGTGCTCCGTGCGGCATGTCGGGCCGGCTTCAGGTGGATAAATCTGCAAACCCAGAAGCGCGAGTCACCGGCAGGTGGGTTAAAACCTTTTAAAACATAGAGTTAAAAATAAATAAAAGCGCACTCATTCGCAGTTAAGAAAATATCTCTTTTAAAAGAGGTCAGGGCAGTAATCGTTCCCCGCTGAAAAAGTAACGATAATTAACGAGAAGCCGATCCGGGTTTACTTTGTGTTATTTTGTCTTGCGCGCCATCACTGTTCCTCCCTGATGCAATTTAATGTAAATTATTGCGTCAGTCCGCGCACCGAGACCTGCATGTTAAAGGAATAACTGATAAGCTGACGACTACAATCACGTTGATGTTGGAGATGCCCTTTGCTGACCACAATAATTTATCGCAGCCATATCTCGGATGACGTTCCTGTTAAGACGCTACCCGGAATGGTGGATGATGCCAGCATACTGAATGCGTCTCATGATGTGACCGGTATTCTGTTGTTCAATGGCACGCACTTTTTCCAGTTACTGGAAGGCCCGGAAGAGGGCGTGCTGGCCATTTATCAGCGCATTTGTGCTGATCGACGTCACCATAACCTGGTCGAGTTGATGCGTGATTATGCACCCTCGCGTCGGTTCGGTAATGCCGGCATGGAATTGTTTGATTTACGTGAGCATGATCGTTCCACTGTGCTTCAGGCGGTGCTGGATAAAGGCACGTCGAAGTACCAGTTAACTTATGCTGACCGCGCGTTGCAGTTCCTGCGTACCTTTGTTGAGGCGCGTGAGAAAGAGAATTACTTCGAGGTATTGCCCTCCGAATACTGGGAATTCATTCCGGAAAGCACCACTGCCAGCAAGGTGACGCCTTCGGTATCGGGTATTACTTTCCGTCCCGTCGTCGATCCGCTTGCCCGTCAAGTGACGGCGATTGAGGCGATAGCGGACGCACGGCTTCGTCGTACTGAACAGCGCGATTCGTCAAAGCAGTTACATGATGCCGATCTTGACGCGGTGATTACAGCGTTCAGGATGGCCGGGCGGGCCTGCCCGGACGAGATGACGCTGTATGTCAGTCTGCTGCCTATGACGCTGGTTGTCGTACCTGATGCGGTTCAGACCATTGTTGCGGCCATAAATGCTGCAGGACTGGTCCCTGAGCAGGTGGTCATTGGTGTCAGCGAAACGGAAGTTATTTCACGCGTGGAAGCTTTTTCGGTTGCCGTCAGGGAGCTTAAGGCTGCGGGCATCAGTCTGTCCGTCGATAATTTTGGTGCCGGTTCCGCCGGGCTCTCGTTATTGACACATATTCAGCCCGACCGGATTCGCATTGACTCAAGTATCACTTCCGATGTTCACCGCAGTGGTCCGAAACAAGCCGTGGTTCAGGCCATTATAAAATGTTGCTCTGCCTTAGAGATTACGGTCATTGCTGCCGGCATCGTGAAAGCGGAGGAGTGGATGTGGCTGGAAGCAGCGGGCGTGATTAATTTCCAGGGCAGTTTATTTGCTCCTTCAGGTGCGCTTCATTCAGACGCGGTGGCCTGGCCGGAATATCGAAGCGCGATGTAAGGTCCGGTTAATATTATATGTCACGATAAAGACATCGTATCACTCGCAGCAGGGACCGCTGCCGTTTTGATTGCGTCAGCAGTGCTCCAGATACCGCATTCAACCTGTCCCGACTTCACGCCTGAATCAGTCATCTCGCCTTTCACATCAAATTTTTACCGTCCTCGTTTCAGACGAAGTGGGACGAAACCTTATATTCATCTAAGAGCATTAACACGCCGTCGCTCGCTGAGAAGTCATGCTGAACAGAATGCTTTCGCGATGAGAGTATGCATGGCGCAGGAAAGCGGATCACCATCATTTCAGTCGTGCAGTGAGGAATCCAAAGGTATTTACTCACCCGTGAGCTGTGTTAATCACCTTCTCAGTATTACCTGGACAGAAAAATCGCACTTTGCGATCATATCTGCATGATCCAAAAAAAGAAAACGCCCTGGTCAATGTGAAGATGAAAGAAAACAGTCGCTTAGAATCGATAATGAATTACCTGAAAGGAAATAATCTGGTAACGGTTGAACAGCTTGTTTCGGTCACAGGCGCTTCTCCTGCCACTATCAGGCGTGATCTGATTAAACTCGATCAGGAAGGAGTGGTCAGCCGCACGCACGGGGGCGTAACGCTTAACCGCTTTATTCCATCGCAGCCCACCACGCTGGAAAAATCGTCACGGAATCAGCCTGAAAAACATGCTATTGCGCGCGTTGCAGCCACCTTCATCAAAGCAGGCGATGCAGTAATCCTTGATGCAGGGACGACGATGTTTGAGCTGGCCCGGCAAATTACCCATATGCCGCTACGTGTGATCACCAATGACTTACATATTGCACTGTTCCTCTCCGAGTTTAAGCAGATTGAAGTAACCATCATTGGTGGGCGAATCGATGAAAGCAGCCAGTCCTGCATTGGCGATCACGGTCGGAAGATGCTGAACAATATCAATCCTGACATTGCTTTCCTGAGTGGTAATGGATGGGATATGACGAAAGGCGTGACATCGCCCACGGAAGAAAAAGCGGCTCTGAAACACGATTTGATCATCAATGCGAGGCGACGTGTTTTGCTGGCAGACAGTTCAAAATACGGTGCCTGGTCTCTTTTCAATGTGGTTCATCTGGATGCGCTGACGGATATTGTCACTGACACTAATCTGGACGCAGACGTCAGGAAAGCGCTCCTGTCCAGCAGCGTGCCTGCGTTGACTATCGCTCATCCTGCCTGAGTTGTCTGCATTATTTTGCCAGTAACAACTTACAAAAACTGATGGGCGCAGAAGCCGCAACGATGGGGCCCAGAGAAATGCGGTCAACCCGCGTTTTCTGACTCGCCCGGTGGCGGCTGAGAACGGTGATCGCGTGTTGTGATGATTGGGTCTCGCTTAAATCGCGCGCTTGTCGCATCACATCAGTGATTCAGTAAGTGCAGAGCCGGGACAGATGCCAACAACCACAATGGACGGCATCGGTATGCGTTGACGATGAAAAGTGACCGAATCGCTTATCTTTCTGCAGAGCGGGTGGTCACGCCACACGCATCATGGCAGCGCCAGGCAGTGTCTCAAATCAAACTAAACGTGGATAGATGAAGTGTTGATGCTACGGGGTGAAGAGCAGGGCTGACTAAGGGAGGATCAGTGTGTAACATGAGTCTCGCAGCGTTGACATGAATGAAGGTGAACGGGGGCGTGCCAGGACGGGGATTTACAGATGTGTAAGTATGAATGCGTCACAACGGTTATTCTTCCATTGATGGTCTGAGGTAGAGCGGCGTATCGCCTTCTTCGTAGTGTTTCGGATGCCACACCATCGCGCCATTTTCATCGCCAATAAACGTCATACCTAATGGTTCAATGATCGCATAGGGCTGTGCGAACGCAGCACGGTAAACCCGTATCTCTTTCGCCATTGCCACAACCTGATCTGAAAATTCGTCGGGGTGGCTGAGAATGTAATTCAGTTGATCGTCAGTCAGCATACTTCATTTCCTGAGCAACCCAGACCTGCTGGCGCCAACTGGCAGGGTTGTTTAACCTGTTAATCGAGTTCAGCATTGGCATTGTTCCGCCAAGGCAATAAGTGTACCAATTATCAGCGTGTCAGCCCATCATTACCGTCAGGGCGTCGTTTAATAAGCGAAAAGAAAAGCTGTTCAGCATACCGTAGCCAGCGATAGCGGGCTAACGTCCATTTCCTTATGCTTTCAGCCAGAAGTCTGCTGACATTTATCGTGTCTGCAGACACTAAGATGCCTGAACTGTTCTGTATTCCTCGCGCCATCACGAAGCCCCCGACCGTGTTTGTTAATCTTTGCTTCCATAACTTTACATTTTGCATTTAATTAACGTCTGTGCCGTCAGGATGTTTTGCCATTATTAAGTTCTTATCTCTGACAGAAAAGCTTAAGTAATATTTCATAACGGCAGTCTTACAGGCGCGCAACAGGTAATAACTGAATGCGCATTCATTACTGAGAGAGGCAGCCTGTGGCAAGATGAAGCGTCGTGAGAAAAAACCGCTTAATGTGGACCAATACCCTTAATGGGGTAAGCTGATCGATTATTGTGCCTGAACATTGACAGCGATGTCGTCTCCTCACCAAAAGTGCCGCCTGTGTGTCGGGCATAATGCAGAACGTTGTGACATTTACGGTTAAAAATGACTTAAAACCTTTTCTTGCATGTTATACAGTCTCGCATGGCCTCTTGTTTGCTATAAATTGTCGGTCAATGTGGCGCTAAATATTTAAAATTAGGCTAAATTGTTTTCTGCGTTTTGCACCCGCACATGGGGAGGCTGTTGTGCACGATAATCAAAGTGGCAATGAAGAAAATCGTCTTAAAGCGGTTAAAGCACTTTTGTCACCTGATGTAACCAGGGATGAGGTGCTGGAAAAATTTGTACAGCTTGCCGCGCAGGCACTCGGCATTTCGGGCAGTTTTATCTCAATTATTGACGACAAAAATCAATACATTAAAGTTTCCCGCAACTTTAATCTTAAAGCGTCGTCACGTGATGTTTCCTTGTGTCGACATGTTATTGATGGCGACGGCCAACTGGTCATTCAGGATACACTGCAAGACAATCGGTTCTCTTTCCATCCGTTAGTGGAAGGCGAGCCGCATATCCGCTTCTATGCGGGTGTGTCATTATGTAATGTTGAAGGGTTGGTTCTGGGCACGTTATGCGTCACAGATACGCAACCCCATACCTTTAACGATGCGCAACTCGAAACCTTAAAGTCGTTAGCGAGGCTGGTCACCTCATTTCTGGATGCCTGGAATCTGGCCAGTTTTACTGACCTGATTACGCATCTTCCTAATCGCCCGCGGTTGTTGCGTGATATGCAGCAGCTGGCCGTGAGCAATCCTGATCGACGCTTCCGCCTTATTCTTATCGACTGCATTGATATTCCGCATGCTTATGAACTCTCGCGCACCTTTGGTATCGCGCCGGTAGAAAACCTGCTCCGGCAAATCGCCGGCCTGGTCAGTGCGCGCCTCGAACTTGAGTCCGATGATATGCTTTATTCATTTGCACCGGGTCGGTTTGCCCTCATCCAGCCCTATCTTGAAGGGTACACGGCACAAAGCACGATTGATGTTCTCAAGAATTTGAAGGCGGATTTAGCGGATAATATCACGATCGATATCGACGTTTATGTAGGTGAAACAGAGTTTGTTTCCCGAGAGATAGATGCCAATGAAATCGTTCGTCAGGCGGTAAGCGCACTGCATGAATGCATTTATCAGAATTGCGGTGCCATGACCTTCGATCATGCTTATGATTCGCGCCGCACGGATGATTTTCTCATCATGAATGATTTGGCACAGGCGCTGAAAAAAGACGAAGGTCTTTATCTGGCTTATCAGCCCAAAGTGTGTTTAAAAACCGGCAAAACCGTGGGGCTGGAAGCGTTGATCCGGTGGCATCACCCGGAACGAGGCGAGCTGTTCCCTGCCGATTTCGTTCCCCTGGCTGTAAAAACAAACCTGATCTCGGTGCTGACGGACTGGGTCATCGATCGTGTCATCGTTCAACTCAAAACGTGGAAACAGGAATATCAGTTAATTCCTGTCTCAGTTAACGTCAGTGAACGTGACTTTTCACGCCCCGGCTTTGCGGCAGATTTGGCCAGTAAAATGCAGGCTGCTGATTTGCCTACGTCCTTTATGGGCGTGGAGTGCCTTGAAAATGAACTCATTACAGAAAGCCATGTTGCTATAAACGGCCTGGAAGCGCTGAGAACCGAGGGGTTTGTTATCTCTCTGGATGATTTTGGCACAGGCTACAGCAACATCAGCTATTTACAGGAAATTCCCTTAGACGTTATCAAAGTTGATATGTCTCTGATTAACCGCATGGACAACGATCAGGCGTCCAGAGTGATTGTCAGAAGCATTATTCAGATGTTGAAGGAGCTGAATTATACGGTTCTGGCGGAAGGGGTCGAAACCGAAGCGACGCTGAGTCTGCTGAAGCAATATGGTTGCGACCAGATTCAGGGCTACTTTTTTTCTAAACCGCTGCCAGCCAGCGAGATTGAACACTGGCTGCTGCAAAAATAACCGGACCAGAAGGCGACAGTATTATCTGTCGCCTTATCCCTTTAAATGCTTCACCGCCGTCGCGTCTGGCCACGTCTCGTGGCTGCACATCGACTCAATCCAGATCGCGGCCATTGCTGGCGATGACTTTCTTGTACCACCAGAACGATTTTTTCCGGCGTCTTTCCAGCGTCCCGTTACCGTGGTCGTCCCGATCAACATATACAAAACCATAGCGCTTGCTCATTTCACCGGTTGAAGCCGCCACCAAATCAATGCAGCCCCATGTGGTATAACCCAGTACGGGAATACCGTCGCCAATCGCGTCAGCCATGGCGCGAATATGCTCACGCAGGTAGCTGATACGATAATCGTCTATGATTTCGCCTTCTGGTGTTAACTCGTCACGTGCACCCAGACCGTTCTCGACTAAAAACAGCGGTTTCTGATAGCGGTCGTACATCATATTCATGGTGATGCGAAGTCCAAGCGGATCAATGCCCCAACCCCATTCACTGCGTGCGATGTGCGGATTAGTCAGCGATTTGACGACATTGGCTGCGCTGCTGTTCTGGTCATGCATATCAGCAGATGCGCAGCGAGAGGCGTAATAACTGAATGAAACAAAATCGACAGTGTTTTTAAGGATCTCCGCATCGTCTTCCGCCATAACGATCTCAATGCCTTTCTCTCGAAACAGACGCGCGGAATACGCTGGGTAGGCGCCACGTGCCTGCACATCAATAAAAAACAGATTTTCACGATCCTTTTGCAGTGCCGCCCAGACATCGTCGGGTTTACTTGACCAGGGATAAAAATTGCCGCCTGCCAGCATGCAGCCTACCTGGTTGGCCGGGTTGACCTCATGAGCAATTTTCGTTACCAGCGCACTGGCAACCAGTTCATGATGGGCGGCCTGATATTTAACCTGCTCGGTATTTTCACCCGGTTCAAACACCAGCCCAGCGCCTGAAAACGGACTATGCAGCATGATGTTAATTTCATTGAAGGTAAGCCAGTATTTCACAAGGCTGTCGAATGCCTCAAAACAGCTTCGTGCATAGCGTGCGAAAAACGCGATCATTTTACGATGACGCCACGATCCATATTCCGTTACCAGATGCATCGGCACGTCAAAATGGCACAGCGTCACCAGTGGCTCAATGCCATAGCGACGACATTCGGTAAACAGATCACGGTAAAACGCCAGCCCCTGCTCGTTGGGCGTTAATTCATCTCCACGAGGGAAAAGTCGGCTCCAGGCGATAGAGGTGCGAAAGACGGTGAATCCCATTTCTGCCATCAGCGCAATATCTTCGCGATAGCGATGATAAAAGTCGATAGCGGTATGGCTGGGATAAAATTCATCATCGCGCAGTGTGACGCGTTTTTCCTGCCCCAGTTTCACCGGCATGCGTGCCGGGCCAAGCGGTAACATGTCAACGGTCGTTAATCCTTTCCCGCCTTCAAGAAAGGCGCCCTCTGACTGGTTTGCGGACAGGGCACCGCCCCATAAAAATCCTTCCGGGAATACTGACTCAGACATGACATCCTCTTTGATACTGTAATCATTAATTAACTGGCGTTAACCGCGTTCGCTTTTTCTGCGGTGACGACGGACGAGGGCGCAGACGGCTGGGTCGTTTCAGGGATATCTTCAAACCCCAGAATGAGAGTAAGAATGAACGACAGCACGACAGAAAGCACCATTACCGCCACGACCCAGACAATCGACAGGGGGTTGGACGGATCAAAAAACTGCACGCTGGTAAATAATCCTGGCGAAGCCATTGAATGGCTGGCAAGCCCGCCGATTCCGGCAACGGCACCGCAGATAAAGCCACTCATCAGGCTGGCGATTAATGGGCGTTTCAGGCGCACGGCGACACCGTAAAGAGCAGGCTCAGAAATACCGGCCACAATAGCGGAGGCCGCGGCTGCAAGCGCCGTTTGGCGTAATTCGCGGTTTTTCGTTTTGAAGGCGACGGCCAGCGACGAACCGCCAAGTGATAAGTTGGCCCCAATTTCTGAAGGCATCACCATGCCTTCTTTACCTGTTTCTGCAATCGTCTGGATGATGGTAGGGGTAAAAACCCGGTGCATGCCGGTCATTACCAGTAGCGGCCACAGCCCGCCCATGATGGCCACGGAAAGCCAGCCCAGATAGCCGTGAATGGTGTAGACCAGCGCAGAGATACCGCTGCCGATCCAGATGCCAATGGGACCTATTAATACAATCGCAATCGGTGCCGCAATCAGCACAATCAGCATCGGCTTAAGGAAGTTTTTGGTGACGGCAGGCGTAATCCGATCCACGCCACGTTCGATATGGGACAGAATCCACGTCATCACAAGCGCGGGGATCACCGTATAGGTATATTTCACCGCCGTCACCGGAACAGAAGCAAACTCGACATGCTGGCCTTGAGCTGCTTTGGCCATTAAATCGATGAAAGTGGGGTGCACCAGGACGCCGGCAATAGCAATCGCCAGTGACATATTGGTTTTAAATTTCAGTGCGGCAGAAGCCGCTACCATGACCGGTAAAAAGAAGAATGCCCCATCCCCGATAACGTTCAGGATGATCAGCGTGGACGAGCCTTTGTCAAAAACGCCCGCCATATCCAGAATCATGGCCAGCAGTTTGACCATCGATCCGCCAATGATCGCCGGAATCAGTGGTGACATGGTACCGACAAGCGCATCGAGAATACCGGCACCAATGCTTTTCAGCGTGATACGACGTTTAACTGGCGCAGCGCTTTCAGCCTGCGGTTGACCGAGCGCCAGAACGGCCTGATAGGCTTTGGCAACATTATTCCCGATGATCACCTGATACTGTGTATCGGTATGCACGACGCCCATGATGCCGTTGACGGCCTTCAGGGCCGCCAGATCGACACTGTCGTCGTCTTTCACGACAAAACGCAGGCGCGTCATACAATGCGTAATGGCGCTAATGTTGTTCAGGCCACCTAAGGCGGTAACGATGGCCTGTGAAATCCCGGCATAATTTCCTGACATGATGTTTCTCTCGTAGGGTAGAGGGAAGTGCGTTCTGGTTTCCGCTCATGACGGCTGCCTTATTGTTTTACGTCTTTCGCCAGGGGAACGTTGCGTGACCACTGACGATCGGCACGGCAAAATAGGAAACCGGTTTCACAAAATCATGAAGCTGTTTTGGGGCTGACACAAGCGCCAATAATCACCCTGTGTTATTTCTGTGATTAAGGTCACTGTCAATGATCTGGCGTGCCCTGTGGGCTGGCGTGTAAATATTTCAAATAATGAAAGACTTAGGTAGACTGCTTTCAGGCTGAGAATTCTGGCGATCCTCATATGACAACGATTTCAGAAGTGGCAAAACGCGCCGGTGTCTCAAAAGCAACGGTTTCCCGGGTATTGTCGGGCAACGGTTACGTCGGCAAAGAGAAACGTGAACACGTTTTGCAGGCTATCGCTGAAACAGGCTATCGGCCCAATTTACTGGCCCGTAATCTGGCAAATAAAAGTACACAAACCATAGGGCTGGTGGTGACTAACACACTGTACAGCGGCAATATTTTCAGCGAGTTAATGTCGCATTCCGCCAGGATTATGGAGCAGCAGAATCGTCAGTTAATTCTGGCTGACGGGAAGCACACTGCCGCTGAGGAGCGCGCGGCGATTCAGTTTTTGCTCGATCTGCGCTGCGATGGCATCATCATCTATCCGCGCTTTCTGAGTATTGATGAACTGGATGCTATTATTTCCGACCACAAACAACCCATTCTGGTAATCAATCGCCGCCTGCGCATTCATGAAAGTTTTTGTGTATTCAGCGACCAGCAGGCAGCAGGGCGGCTGGCTGTCAATCATCTGCTTGAACAGGGGCATCGTGATATCGCGTTTATCACCGGCTCGCTGGATTCTCCTACCAGTCAGGAACGACTTTCCGGTTATCAGGCTGCATTAAGCGCGGCGGGCATTGCGCCTAATCCCCAGCTGATTGTGCAGGGTAAGTGGACCGCACAAAGCGGCATGCTGGCGGTCAAATCCCTGCTCGCCGGCGGCGAGTTTTTCAGCGCTATCGTAGCCAGCAACGATGAAATGGCAATTGGTGCCATTAAACAACTCACGGAAAACAACATTGCTGTACCGGCCAGAGTTTCGGTGATAGGTTTTGATGACATCCCGCTGGCTCCGTATGTGATTCCCTCGCTTTCCAGCATGAAGTTTCCGGTTACCGACATGATCAATGAAACTATCAACCGGCTGGTCGCCATGCTCGATGGCGGCGAGTTAATGCAGCGTAAGCCTTTTATCGCCAGTCTGGTTTCGCGCGATTCTGTCAGCGTCGCACCCTGAAACCGTCAGCCACCTTTAAGCGATCGTCACCGGTATCACCTCGGTGCCTTGCTCTGTAAGCCGGTTCACGGTATCCGCGGGCAAGCCGTGTTCCGTGATGACATGACGCGGCGCATAACCGGGCGATAAAGGATAGGGATAAAGCTGTCCGAATTTACTGCTGTCTGTCAGGACATAGCTCTCAGCGTCTTTTGCCAGGACAGCGTCCACCACGTCACACCGTAGCATGTCGCGACCGGTAAAACCGGTTTCCGGGTGCCAGCCATCAGCACCAATAAACGCTTTATGAAAGTGGGTCTGCTGAATGCAGTAACGCGTCAGTGGCCCGGTCATCGATTCACTGCTCTTTTGTAACCGGCCTCCCAGCACAATGACCTCACAATCGGCTTCTTTCAGCAGATGAGCGATATAGTGACTGACGGTGATAAGCGTCAGATTTTTTCGACTGGCAAGCGCAAGTGCCAGTAAGGCATTCGTACTGCCGCCCTCGATAAAAACTGATTCGCCCTCATTGACGCGTCCGGCGGCATAACGGGCGAGAGCCTGTTTGATGCTGAAACGTGTGTTCATCCGTGTGCTCACATTATCATTGTCCAGGGCGATGGCTGCACCGTGAACGCGACGTAACACGCGCTGCTGTTCAAGTTGTGTTAAATCCTGCCGTATCGTCACCTCAGACACACTGACAACGCGAGCCAGTTCACTGACGGTGATGCTGCCACGCGCATTGACCAGTTCGATAATTTTTTCCTGGCGCGTATTCATACCGGCTCCCTTTATCCTACTGAACCAAAGCGGGCATTAACCCGCTTACTCTTTTTTATCAGGACTGGCACAGGCTGCGTTTCCCGAGTGGGTTAAGGTCGGCCAGGGTAAAGCGATTCTTCCAGTCAGCTTCGTAATGCTCCGGTGGGAAGTCCGCAGGGGAATGACCTTGCTTCAGCGCATGCGCCACATGATGCGCATACGCGTGGTTTTTATCGCACATCGGCGCAGCAGGAATATACATCACATTTCCCCAGCCTTGTTGGTTTTCGACCGGCGCGACCGCGTGAATAAGGTCACAATGCCACCAAACGGAATCGCCGGCGGTAATAGCCGGTACCGGGCATAAGCCCTTCATCAAATGGGGATGCCATTTTTCATTAACAGGCAGGACGCGGCCGGGTGCGACACCGCACAGTTCATCTTCCGGCACATCGGAGAGCAGTGGACGTAACAGAAGATAGGCCATTGCCATGGGGACGGGCACAACGTGAAGTAAACCCTGACCCGGGATCATATCGGACAGCGCGGTCCAGCCCTGGAAAGTGCGGAAGACAGAACATTTTGTGGTGTCCGGTACATCGTATTCATCGACGTCGCTGCGGTGAGCGGCGTTCCAGGGATCGTAGCGATCAATATCCCCGTTAAAAACGGCGTGAAAGACGCGTTGATAAGCAGGCAACAGCCACCGTTCCAGCGCGCCTGAATCGGTATGCGCACCCAGTCCCTTTGACGTGGTGCCCGGTAGCCGTCGACGAATTCGGTCTGGATAGAGGATATTCACGTCAGGATCAAACCATCGCTGCCCCTCCGCTTCATAGGTCCATAACCGGTTCAGAAACGACTGTACCTGATGCATTTCCGGGCGTTGACGGGCCTGCATTTGAGCCTGAGACCAGTAAATGGGGTAAATCTCTGGACGGGATGCCTCAAGACTGCCAAAAAAATTGTCTCCTGGCCCGCGGTACTGTGCATCAAACTGGTTTTCATCCAGATAACGCAACATGTCGGCGTCCCAGGCCAGTGCCTGCTCACGGGGGAAATGCTGCCTGACGACGACACAGCCGCGCCGCTTGATTCGCGCCCGCGTTTCCGGTGAAACCGTGCCTGAGGCTATCGCCTCGCCCGTGACGATGGGCCAGGCGCTCCCGGTTTGAGCCTCTTCCTGCCTCGCTTCGGCAATGGCCTCTTCTGTTTTCTGACAGACTTGCCGAAATACGCGCTCAACGTCACCGATCTGCTCACGTGCGCGCTGCTTAAAGTCACGGATAGAGGCAGAGATGTCCTCAGGAAGTGGGGTGTAGTGAAGTCCTTCGCGCATAGATTAACCTCTCAACAGATGATGTCATTTCGAATGAAATTTATATAACCTTCATTCGAAGATGGTAGTCATTATTAACAGAGCTTTAACATTCAATCTGGGCGCGACGGCACAATTTGCCATAACAGGCGGAAATTCAGCGTTTGTAACTTTCAATAATCCTTACAGCGAGTAAGCTTAACCACACAGTTAGCCTGTTAAGGCCGGGAGCAAAGGGGGAGTAAAATGGCAGTAAGGATGATTGCAGTGGATATGGACGGTACCTTTCTTGATGAAAACAAGCAGTACAATGTCCAGCGCTTTTCACGCCAGTATGCTCTGCTCAAAGAAAAAGGTATTCATTTTGTGGTCGCCAGCGGCAATCAGTATTACCAGTTACAGCGATATTTTCCTGACATCAAAAATGAAATTGCCTTCGTGGCAGAAAACGGTGCGTGGGTGTCGCATGGCGATGAAGTGATATTTTGTGGCGAGCTGGCAAAAGAAAGGGTACACAGCGTACTCGATATTCTGGCCAGAGAACCGGATATCAGCGTCGTTGTTTGTGGCCGCAAAAGCGCTTATGTTCACGCGTCCATGCCGGATAGCGTGATCGGCATGCTAAAAAATCATTATTACCGACTCGAGAAGCGCGACAACCTTTACGATATTGATGACACTGTCTTTAAGTTCTCGCTCAATCTGGCGCACGAAGGGATTGAAAGCCTGATGACGCGTTTGCATACCCAATTGGGCGAAATCGATCACATCATGCATCCCGTTTCCAGCGGTTATGGCTTTATTGACCTGATTATTCCGGGTTGCCATAAAGCGCACGGTATCGCTTTGCTTCAGCAAAAATGGGGCATTAGCGATTGTGAAGTGGTGGCTGTCGGCGACAGCGCGAATGATATCGAGATGTTACGTCAGGCCTGCTTTAGTTTTGCAATGGCCAATGCGGGTGAGGCTGTCTCGGCTGTCGCGCGTTTTAAAACCGAGAGTAATACGGACGAGGGCGCGCTGAATGTGATTGCCCGCGTTCTGGCTCGTGAATTTCCATTCGACTGATTTCACTAATCAGATATCAACCAACCCAAATCACGTCTTGCGGAAACCACAGGTGACGTTGTCACTTGTAGCGATGTTTTCAGGGGCTGCTCACTCATCGTGAGCAGCCCCTGACGAGCCTGAACGTAAGCTGAGCATCAACGAGGCATAATATAGTTACAACATACTTTAAGCGTTTTATGTTATCCCCGGGATTAACCTATGTGCCTGTTTCGCCTGCCAGATGCAAGGGCTGGCCCGATGCATATCGGGCCATGGAAGGTTAGCGATCGGCTTTATTTTCATCAACACCGGAGGGATCGTTTTCAGCCTCTGACTGCCAAGGCTTCAGGAGCTGAATATCCAAAATGACATAAACCATCGTACTGATAAACAGTGAAATGACGCTACCAAACACACCGCTGGTAGTGAAGGTAAGGTAGTTATAGATGATTAACCATGTGAGGCAAATGAACATCGCGAGCGCCAGCATAATGGATGAAAGCGAGTAGTTGCTGGTACCCGCGCCTTGCTGATGCGTCAGTTTAAATACATGACCTGTGGTATACCTTTCCAGAATCAAAAGTGTTCGTTGCCAGTTACGGCGTTGACGTGAACCCGCGCGCACAAGAAACAGGTAAAGCACAGAAATAAAAAAGCCGGAAAAGGCGATAAGCACCGGCACGGCTTCTAACGCGTATTCAATACTTTTGTGACTCGCCCCGGCGGGACTCAGGTCCAGCGTCAGCGATGCACCCAGCGCCGCATAGAGAAAAACGAACAGGGCCAGAAACGTGATCGTCCGTTTCCAGTCTGCCTCAGCCTCATGATTTTTTTGCTGTAGCGCGACAGTATAAGCGCGATCAATGTGTTCAGCGTGGGGAGAGTGCATCTCAATGACGTCAACGGGTTCGTCCAGAAGTGCGGTGATAAATGCTTTGTGATCGTCAGGCAGGGGGATTTTCATTATCCAGATTCTCGTTGTTAATTTTCGCTTATTTTAGCTGTCCTGAGACGAAATGATACTCACGTTCCCGGTTAAAATGCGTTAAAAGGCAAGCAAATGCCTTTTGTTCATCCGGCTTGTTGTACACTGCCGATGATCCCACGACGAGGAAAGCGACGATGAATGACAAGAAAATGATTTCCATCGATCAGTTCAGTGATGAAGAGCGACTTGCCGTCAATGAAATGCTTCATCATTTGATTGAAAAATACCGCCAGCGTACGGGTAAAGAACCGGACGTCAAAAAAGAGAAAGCGCTTAACCTTGAAGCGCGTCAGCAGGTGATGGCGGATAAATTGCTTAAAGAAAAGTTAAAAGCAGAAAAGGAAAACAAAAAACCTGTCCGAAAAAAGAAACCGTCCTCACTGACTGCCAGTGAAGTCAGCGATTTTAACTGGTCTGCGTCGGTCGCGAAGGGCCGCAGGAGATAGCGGCAATGTATTGCTAAATTGACAGCCTGATGCATGACAATGAGATGATGTTGCGCGTTAGGCTTAAACGTATTTTTTTAAATGCGGGCAGCTAACATTTTTTTCTCACCAGAAAAAATAATAAATAAAGCGGAAAGAATCTTAAAAAGTCATGCTGCCTGCTCTTTTTGTAGATAAACTGCGTTATATAGACTGCTAATTACGCCTTCGAATGACCTATTACTCACCCGATGATAATCATCTCAAAATGCGATCGACGCGATTTGTTCGTCGCATGTTCGCAATGCGCCAATTAGGGACGATTTTATGTGCCATGCCAATCGCTTCTGTATTAGTCGAACAGGGTCACGGCATCTCTATTTTTGCGTTACTGATCGGTAATGTCATCGTCTGGCCGTCTCTGGCCTATCGCCTTGCGGCTTCCGCGCGTGATTCAACCGCGAGGGAAAGAATAAATCTGACGCTTGATGCGGCGTTTGGCGGTATCTGGGTCGCGTTGCTGGCGCTGAGTCCCATGCCGTGTTTTGTGATCATGGCTGTATTAATTTCCGACCGTTACGCAGCAGGCGGCTGGCCACAGCTCCTGTCCGCCTTTCAGTCATTTCTGTTTGCCTTTCTTCTGGTCTGGACGCTTGAAGGCGCGCCGGTATCAATGACATTCAGCCTGCGTACAGTCTGGCTGACATTACCGCTGGCGACCTTTTATATGCTGGCGTTAAGCGTCGTATCCCATAATCTGACGTATATGCTGCGTCAAAAAAATCGCGAGCTTGAACGCATTGCATTAATGGATCCGGGTCTGCAAATTCCTAATCGACGTCTTTTTGAACGTCGACTCGAAAGCGAATTTCTGCGTACCCGCCGTGGAGACAGTAAAGCCTACCTGATCATGATCGATGTTGACCATTTCAAACATGTTAACGATACCTATGGTCACGAAGCAGGGGATTTTCTTCTGGCGGAAATTTCGGGTTTATTACGTGACAGTGTGGGAATGAAAGACACACCGGCGCGGTTCGGTGGCGATGAACTGGGCGTCATTGTCCGTGATGCTGATGACGCTGGTATTGTCAGACTCGCTGAGCATATTCAGTGGCGCATTGCGCAGTTACGGTTGCCTGCTTCGCCCGATTTTACCTGTTCAGTCAGTATTGGTATTGCCTGTGCAGAAAAAGCCAGTTCGATACACGAATGGTTGCGCCGTGCCGATGAAGCGTTATATGACGTTAAGCGTTCGGGACGTAATGGTTTGAAGTTATGGCGAGGTCTTTAAGCACAGGGCGCGATATCTTATACCGCAAAAATAAAGCCGCCTGTTAAAAGCGGCTTTATTGACTCAGATAGCGGGATAATCGCCCGTTCCCTCGGGCCAGGGCGTGAGCAGGTCAAAACCCGTGTCGGTAACGGCAACGGTATGCTCCCACTGTGCGGAGAGTGATCGATCCTTCGTGACTACCGTCCAGCCATCGGAAAGCACGCTGGTGCCCGCTTTTCCGGCATTGATCATCGGCTCGATAGTAAAAATCATACCAGCTTTCAAGGGCATCCCTTCACCGGGCGTACCGTAATGCAAAATTTGTGGGTCGGTATGATAAATCTCGCCGACGCCATGACCGCAATATTCTCTGACAACCGAAAAGCCGGCATTTTCAGCAATGCGCTGAATGGCTGCCCCGATATCGCCTAAGGTCGCGCCAGGACGGACAGTTTTAATACCGGCAACCAGCGACTGATAAGTGATATCGACCAGGCGTTTGGCGCGCACGGACGGTGTGCCAACAAAATACATGCGGCTTGTGTCGCCATACCAGCCATCTTTAATAATGGCGACATCGATATTCACGATATCACCGTCTTTCAGTTTTTTTGCCGCAGGGATGCCGTGACAGACAACGTGGTTTACAGAGGTGCAGGTGGTTCGCGTATAACCGTGATAACCGATATTAGCCGGCGTCACGTTGAGTTCATTGACAATAAAATCGTGGCAAATATCGTCCAGCTCTTCCGTCGTAATGCCTGGACGAACGTGCGGTGTGATCATGGCCAGCACCTGTGCTGCAGCATGACCTGCCGCGCGAGCTTTTTCGATTTCTTCGGCGGAATGTATTTTCACTGTTCCCATTACACTTCTCCCTGTGAGGCCAGGTCACTCTTAGGCAGCACCTGGCGAATATCGGCACCGCCGTTCATTTCTATACGAATGAGCGTTTGCGCCAGTTCATTTTGCGTTAACTGCGGATAGAGCTCGGCCAGCATGCCCAGTTTTAACCAGTGCTCAGCCTGCGAGTTGATCGAGCGGCTCATTGCCTGACTGGCAATACGAAGATTCTCATGCATCACGTCGGATATTTTTACGATGCCCATATTCATCCTGTATATAAAGTGTATGCGTTTTATATACAGGGTAATGCCTGCAGTGGAAATTGCAATGAAAATTCCTGGGCATCTTAACATGTGTGAAATTTACACGACGTTCATCTGTATTTTTCACACCAACTCAAATTTATATTTTAGTGTGAAAGCTCATAATTCTAGCTATTGGACGATTCAATACATTGCCAGGCAACCTGCAATCGGCGTGATACTCAGTTGGGCACCTGTAATTTTTGCGCCCCTGCCAGCAGTTGCTCCAGCACGTCAATACGATGCCGGTGTGGTGTTGTGATGGCAAAGAAGCGCTCCTGCAGTTCGTCTGACTGGCCCACGGAGACAAGAATGCCGGCGCGTAGCTCATCCTGAACCACAACCTCGGGCAACACGGTGAGCCAGCCGCTGTCGCGGGCGATCAGACGCAGCATCGCCATGTCGTCCACCTCGGCTCGCAGTCTTGGCGTCACGCCGGCCTTAGAACATAAAGCATCAAATTGCGCACGCAGGGCATGGCGCGGGCCGGGCAGGGCAATCTCCACGCCATCCAGGTCTTCCGGGATGCGCAGGCTTTGTGACGCCCATTTGCTCGCGGGCCGACGACGGAGATAGACTGGCTGCCCAGGAACACGCAGCGCAACGGACGATCGGGATCGGCAGGTACTGTCTCATTAGCCAGCACCACATCCAGCTTATGCTGCGTCAGCCTGACCAGCAGGCCCTCCAGTAATCCGGACTCCAGTGTCAGTACTATGGCAGGGTCGGTAAGCGCGGGCCGAATCCAGTTTTCCTGATAATTTCGCGACAGCGTTGCCACGCTGCCCACGCGTAACCGTGTAACACCGGCTGACGTGCCTTTTAACCGTCCCAACATCTCCTGGCTCAGACCAAAGATGTTGTCGGCATAGGCCATAACCAGCTGACCTGTGTCTGTCAGCATCAGACGGCGACCTTTACGGATTAACAAACTTTCTCCAAGTCGATCCTCCAGTTGCCGAATTTGCACCGAAACGGCCGATTGCGAGGTGGCCAACTCTTCGGCAGCCCGCGTCAGATGCCCAAGCCTGGCCACGCGCCAGAAATAATAAAGGTGATGAAAATTCAACTGGTTGAGGTTCATTGTTCGTTTTTTAATATTGAAATGTGCAAATAAATATATTTTACAGAATAGTTCAGGTCAATGATCATACGGCTAATTAAGCGTATGAGGGAAATACAATGAATATCTTTGATGTTCTGCATCTGGTCTGTTTTTTGGCGCCAGCATTTCTAATGGCCGCATTAGCGGGACTGACGCGGTTTAGTTGGATTACCACGCCGATGCTTTGGCGTGTATTACAGGGAGTCTCGTTGAGTACCATTGCCTTAACCGGACTGTGTCTTGCCGCGGGCATCAGTGGTGCGCAATGGACGGGCGTAATAATGGCAACCTCTTTTGGCCTGGTTTTGGCTTTACTGGTGCAAGTGCTGGGTAAGGTTATCGCTTCATTTTCTGCGCGTTACCTTGAAGGGGAAGCCAACCAGCGAGGCTATATTGGCGCACTGGCCGTTGTGCTGTGCAGCGTGCATCTGCTCGTGATCGCCGATAACTGGCTGCTGCTCATCGCGGCCTGGGCCGCAGTCGGTGTGGCACTTCAGCACTTGCTTTGCTTTTATCCCGATCGGCCTTTTGCGCGACTTGCGGCACACAAAAAGCACATTGCGGATCGCATGGCTGACGTGATGTTGCTTGGCGCTGCCGCGCTCGCCTGGTGGGATGTAGGTAGTTTCTCGCTGTCAGCTCTGGGGATGCATATCGCTCAGCATGGCATGTCGCTGTCCTTACAGGCGAGCGCCGTTCTGCTCGTAATGGCGGTCATCCTTCGTACGGCCTTGCTACCCGTGCATGGCTGGCTGATACAGGTGATGGAGGCGCCAACACCTGTATCGGCGCTCTTACATGCTGGCGTCGTCAATCTGGGGGGCTTTGTGCTTATTCGCTTCGCACCCATGTTAGATCAGGCAAACGCTGCGCGCATCCTGTTGCTGATTTTCGCGCTGGCGACCGCTGTGCTGGCAGGCATTGTCATGTTGACTCGCATCAGTATTAAAGTGCGGTTGGCCTGGTCAACCGTTGCGCAGATGGGCTTCATGCTGCTCGAATGCGCGCTTGGCCTTTATACGCTGGCGGCACTGCATCTGATTGGCCATTCACTCTATAAAGCCCATGCTTTCCTGTCGGCCTCGGAAGGTGTAAGGGACACTCGCCTGCAGGCTTTGCACCGGGCCGCTTTGCCCAGCACCCTTAGCGTGTTTTTTGCCCCCGTGCTGACAATTACCGCCGTGTTTCTGGTGCTGATGCTCTCAGGTCTTGCCGCCTGGCCCTGGTGGTGGAGTGTGGTGCTTGGTATGGCCTGGGCACCGTTACTGTGGTTACCCGAGGCTTCAGAGGGCAGGTCTGGAAAGTCGGCGCAGCTTCTTTTCGGGTGCGTCACGGTGATCGCTCTGACGACAGTTGCGCTGTCAGCACATGCGCTGCCGCTTGGCCTGCAGGATATGCCGGATGACAGTCTGGGTCTGATCGCGCTGGCAGGCATGGCGGCCCTGTATCTCTGTCAGGTGTTATTGCAAAAGCAGCCGCAACACCTGTCGCGCTTGCGTCAATGGAGCTATGCGGGTTTTTACCTTGACGAAGCCTTCACACGTCTGGCGCTGCGCTTATGGCCAGTTAACCTCACATCCCGGGTTTCTATGCACGTTGAACCTGAAGTACCAACCGCGCCTGTTGCTGACAGGCTGAGCTGAACCACACGAATAAACTGGAGAGCCTACTGATGGATACCTTAGTCAATAACGAAAAAACCGGTTCGGCGAGCCTGACGCAATCGACACAAAACGCCTGTTCCCGGCATGCTGCAATTGAGCAGGCTTGCAGCCAGGCCTGCCAGGCGATTGCACCAACATGGCCGCTGGATCGCGCCATTGCTGTCAACCCTCACTGGTCGCGTATTGGCATGCCGGTACGCAGGGTGGCCGCCCGGATGGCGGTACTCGGCGGTATCCAGGTATTCCCATCGCGCGATCAGCAGTTCCTGGCCTGGCGCGAGGGCCGTATCAGCCTTGCCGATCTCAATCTGGCGCTACATCAGCTGCCCGAAGCACAAGCGACCGGTCTGACGGCTGAACAGTGCCTGGATGCGTTACAGGCAAGAACCTCACCAGTGCAATTGCCGCTGCTAATCGATGTGCTCGACAACGATCCTGATCGGCACCAGAGATTATCCTGGCGGCAGGCTATCACGCACCAGGTTGGTCAAACCTGCGCCGCCTACTTCGATGAAGATCAGGCGAACTGGCAACCTCAGCGACAGGGCTTATATGCCTTCTGGCGGGATACGCTGGGACACGATCAGGGTATCGGTTTTTTAATGGGTCTGCCCATATCACAAACGCTATCAATGCCTTACCCGATAATGCTACCGATGCGGAGCGTTGGCTTATCGCACGTCTGGGCCTGCCTGAGGCTGTATGGGCGGATTATCTGGAATCGGTACTGCTTACCGTGAATGGGTGGGCTTCCTGGTGTGCCTGTCTGAGCTGGCAGGCGGGACTGGCGGGGGGTAAGGACCCACACCTGCGCGAGTTGCTGACGATTCGCTTAGCCTGGGGCGTAATCCTGTTGGAATGCAAAGATGATGCAGCAACCCGGCACGCGCTTGCTTCGCTTCAGCACGCCTGGAAACAGGCTCACCAGGTGCTGGATGCGGCGGAACATGCGATGCTGGTTGACGAAGTATGGCAACTGGCGCTGGAGATTGGCTATCAGCGTGAATTGGCGCATCGGCTGGCCTTGGCAAAAGGTCATGGTACGGAACATCAGGCAATCGAAGCTCAGGCTGCTTTCTGCATTGATGTGCGCAGTGAACCGTTGCGCCGTGCGCTTGAGACCGTGAATGCTGGTATACAGACCATCGGTTGTGCAGGATTCTTTGGCCTTCCCGTTGCCTACACACCGCTGGGCACGCAAGCCCGCCGTCCCCAGTTACCCGGCTTACTTGCGCCTTCCCTGGAGGTCGCTGACCGTATCGTGGAGGCGGGTTCGCAATATAAAGCCGATGCGGCACTGCAAAGCCAGGCCAGTCGTTCGCGTCACGCCCGATTTGCCATGGCCGATCAATGGAATGCGATTAGCCGCTGGCCGGGGGCTGCCTTCTCGTTTGTGGAAGCGGTTGGACTGGGCTACTCGGTCAAGCTGGTAAACTGGTTACGCCCGGGCAATAAAGCACGTGCCAGAGATGATCTTGCTGGCTTACCTGCGCGGTTTCGGGAGACGTGCCGCCCACAACTGGTTGGGCTGGATACTGAGGCTAAAGTTAAGCTCGCTGCCGGGGTTCTTCACGCCATGGGCCTGGAACAGCATCTGGCACCTATAGTGCTCCTCGTGGGACATGGCAGCCAGTCAGCTAACAATGCCCACGCAGCGGCACTGGACTGTGGTGCCTGTTGTGGCCAGACCGGTGAAGTGAATGCACGCAGCCTGGCGCAATTGCTTAACGAACCACAGGTTCGCCAGGGGCTGCAAGCGCAAGGAACAGTGATTCCGGACTCTACGGCGTTTGTGGCCGCCCTGCATAACACCACTACCGATGAAATCGAGTGGTTTGATCTCGATTTGTTGCCGCAAAGTGCGCGCGCCCGCTGTGAGCGATTGCAACCGATTTTTAATCAAGCCAGTGATCAGGTCCGCCGCGAGCGGGCACCCGCCCTTAAGCTGGACCCGCGTGCGCCCGAAGATGTGTTGCTCGGACAACTACGCCGTCGCGCTAATGACGGGGCACAAACCCGTCCCGAATGGGGTCTTTCGGGCAACGCAGCCTTTCTTATTGCCCCTCGTCACAGAAGTCGTGGCGTAGTCCTGGGCGGGCGCAGCTTTCTGCATGACTACGATGCGAGTCAGGATAGTGATGGTAGTTTACTGGAAGGCCTGATGACCGCACCCATGCTGGTCACACACTGGATTAACTGGCAGTACCACGCGTCAACATGCGATCCGCAAAGGATGGGGAGCGGTAATAAGGTGCTGCACAACGTAGTGGGCGGGCGTATCGGTGTCTTTGAGGGCAATGGCGGCGATCTGCGGATCGGTTTATCACGTCAGTCGCTCCATGACGGCGAGCACTGGATGCACGAGCCGTTGCGCCTGACCGTTGTTATCGACGCGCCGCAAAGCGCCATTGACACAGTGATTAGTAAGCATGAGGTTATCCGGAAACTGCTCGATAACGGCTGGCTCCATCTCTGGCGCTTTGAAGAGGCCGGTCTGGCACGCTATGCACAGGGTAACTGGCTTTCACTGAATCTGGAGAGTCTATAAGAACGCCTGTGTGCTAAGGCCTTCGCTGAAAAAATGAAGCGACTGTCTGCCAGACCAAAAAAGTTACAGTGTAACTAATAAGTGATTTTTTTATTCTGTACAAAGGGGCAGTTGTCCCTTTTTTACAGACATAAAAATCGTTCCAGCCATTTTCAGGATAACGCGAGCAGGCCAGTTAACGGCCTGCATTTTTTTTCCGGTAAGCTGGCGTTCAGCATGACGTGGCGATCAATCCTATATTGCACACGAAATTGAATGGGTGTTTTAAAGGGTGATTTCTGGCTAACCACCTGAAAAATAGGGATTTATCGATGTCATTCAGGCGGCAGAATTAACGACTGTCGTCAGGGTGAACAAGCGAGTCGTCCACATGCAGCACGGCCATATCCGTCACCTTCAGCCTTTGTCTTGCGGTGGCGAAAGAGGAAATCGTATTGACAGAGAGCAGCGGTAATTCATCACGCAACGTTTTTAATAATGTCGACATGCCAGTACGGAATTTTAGTACGCCATCGGGCGGTCTGTAGGCCATAATACGCATTCGGACATTTATTGCAGTGAATGCTTATTTTGCCGATATCATAATAGTACAACCCTTGTAACACAGCGCGATGCAACGCATGTCAACCTCATCTCCGGGAACAACGTAATGCGATCACTAATTATCATGGGCCTGGTGTGGGTTCTTGCTGCATGTTCTAACTCTGTGGGACACAATTTCGATACGGCGACTATTCAGAAGATTAAACCCGGTCAGACGACACGTGCAGAGCTCATTCGTATGTTTGGACCGCCTGATACAGAATCACCTTATCCCAACGGGCAGCAGGTCATGATGTGGAAATACAGTCAGGCCAGGGCTCTGGATACATCGGCGGGAAAGACGCTGACTGTGCAAACTCAAAATGGACGAGTTTTTAACTATACGTTTAGCAAGAGCTGAAGCGGCTGGTGTTACGCGCAATTGTCTCATTTTCAATGTTAGAGTGCAGTGCCGCTGTATCAAATGCATTCTGACCACATGGTCAACCCGAGAGTGCCTTCTTATCGATAATCTCTCCCGTAGCCCGAGCCAGGTATTGCAGAGATCTTGCTGGCGGTGCGCCTCATAATTTATGGCAGGGGGCGTACTCATGAAGCGGTAGCACGACGATCAGAATCCCGTAATTTATCTGCGCCTCCTGATATTGGTGAAGCTGTCTCACTTGCTATTAGAGCGCCTGTTCATCTGAACGTGCGCAGAGGTTTCCTGCCCGGATCTCCGTACAGCGAATAGCTGTCAAATGCACAAAACGCATCGCGGAATTTTTGACAGCATACTTTTCAGTTAGCTGACGTATCCCATTCATCGTCTTTATCTCCTGAGAAAGCGCCGTTGTGGAAATAATCCATCATTTATCGCGTTGTTCTCTGCGGGTTTATTAACCAATCCTTTTAAAAATAATGAGAGTCTTTTCCTTAATGACTTTCTTAAAAAGCGCACAGCGCTACCATTGTGACTCCAGACTTAACAGGTCTGGAGTCACAGGCTGTTGGAAGGTAGAATCTGGCCGACAGTTTTACGATCAGGAGAGGCAGTGGCAGAAATTTTGACAGAAATGACATCGCCGCATGTGGGCCGTCACGTCATGTGTTGGCTCAATCAGATCAAACATGCTTCCTTGTCTGATCTGGATAATTTTGGCGACGAAGGAACAGTGGAGCAGGTTATCCGCGTGTGGGTAAAACTGTCGTTGCTTGTCACCCGACGTCGTCCCGAAATTGCCATATCATCACTACTCAGGCATGTGTTGCCGAATATTGGCACTTTACCGCTAAAAAACCTGACGCGTTTACGATTAAACAGGCTCTATAACGTCCTGATTTCTGAAGGTAAAAAAGAGGAAGCCCGGCGCGTTTTTGCTCTGACTAAACAGTTTTTGTCCTGGGCCGAAATGCAGGGTTACCTGGCGCATTCGCCCGTGGCTTCACTGAGGAAACGTGATATTGCGGGCCGTGCGTCACCTCCACGAAGCCGGCAACTGTCAGACGCGGAGATTTGGGTTTTCTGGCATGGTCTGGATAACTGGTCGTTGTCAGAACAGGTACGCTGGGCCTTACGCCTGTGTCTGGTCAGTGCCCGTCGGCCTGACGAAGTGGTTCAGGCGCGGAAATCAGAATTTAATCTGCAATCCGGATTATGGAAGCAGGGAACACGTAACAAGTCCCAGCGCGAACATACTTTACCCATTTCAGCGTTAATGCGCCGTTGTATTGAGGCCTTAATTGCCGCCAGCGATCCGGCTTCTCCTTGGCTCGTACCTGCGCCGCGTGATGTCATGCAGCCGCTTTCGAAAGGTGCGCTGAATCAGGCACTACGCCGGATGTTGCGTGCGCCTCGGGGATTAGGGCTGGAACCTTTCACGCCGCGTGATTTACGTCGAACGGCACGTTCGAAACTCGCCGCGCTGGACACGCCAAACGATGTGGCAAGAAAAATTATGAATCATGCATTAGAGGGAATCGATCGGGTTTACGATACGCATGATTATGTTGTGCAAATGCGGACTGCGCTGGAGCGGTATTCAGAAACGGTTGAGCGTATTACTGAAAGCGACAGCTACCATCATCTCCCTCATCGGTATGAGAATGAGACGCTACAATTAGCCAGTTCATCAATAATGATGATGAGCAGATAATCTCTTAAAACAATGTTTCCAATAAAATGCGCGGTATCGAAATCAATACCGCGCATTTTGTCAGATCAGGAAATCGTCAAGCGAACCGCCAGCGTCCAGCGCCTTTTTAATTGGCGATGGTGTACGGCCTTGGCCTGTCCACGATTTAGTTTCACCGTTTTCATCGGTATAGCGATATTTAGCAGGGCGAGGTGCGCGCTTAGCTTTTGTTTTTGTCTCTGTGGGCAAATCAACCAGTTCAGAAATATCAATGCCGTCATTCATCAGCATTTCTTTATACTTAGCTAACTTATCTGCTTTCTCGCGCAGCATAGCTTGCTCAGCTTCTTCTTCTTCACGGCGTTCAGCGACAACGACAGAAAGCTTTTCGAGCATTTCATTTAACACATCAAGCTCAATTTCCCGGGCTTGTGCGCGTAGAATACGAAGGTTATTTAATGCTTTGAGCGCATCCATTGGTTAATCCTTAAATTACAGCGAATATTTAAACAGGGTCATTCTACGAAAAATAATCAAGGAAAGAAATATCTCTTCTGTCTGAAATGTACAAATTTGTTACCGCTTAGGATTATTACGGCATTTTAAACGCATTAAACATACATAAAATTTAAATGCCAGACGCATTGTCAGCGCCTTTTTCGTTGAGGTCCAGGTGATAAACGGTAGCATATTACGGTGACGTATTGAAAATAACGCCCATTTATTTACTTAAAAAAGCAATAAAAATCAGTGTGTAATGCATTACCTCCTTACCAGTTACAGGGATATTACGGCATAATAAAGTCGCTTCATTCCAGCGCAGGTAAATGATAACGTCAGGTTAATAATTCCCCATGATAAATTGTCCTAATCTTCATTCTGCTCCAAAATGGTTGTGTCTTAATCGCCGGATAATGCGTTAACCGTCTTGTTCATTCCTGTTCACGGGATTAGTTTTTGTGAAGCCAGACGATTACTGAAGTCTGCAACTTTTCTTACAGGACAAATCCTTCTTTTAACACGGTTAGTCAGCGCAATATAGATCGCTATGATGGATAACATTGTGGGTACGCGCGCCTGTCTGTCTTAAGGTTTAATCACACATTTCGTGCTGTAAAGCAGAGCTATAAGCGGAGCGTTGACAAGTGACGGCAAGAATAAAAACGGGTAGCTAATATCATCCTGATGGCCTCTCTCCGTCACTGTACTTAAAGCCAGTCGGGAGGTTATCGTCGCTATAAGAATTTATCAGATCAACAACATTTATATGGCTGCGGACGTGATGCCGTTTGCTTATGAAAACACAACGTATTGCTGCCATTAGATTCTTGCACTTTTCGCTAAGGCGGATATTGTCATCTTTTCCGCTATGGGATGCTTTTCATTCCACGTCTGAAAAGTGAGTCGCTCTGTCTGACAGAATAACGTGCAGGGGGTTTCTGGAACCATTCAAAACCGCTTTTCACAAAAACATGCGTAGTGCGGCGTCTTTATCATTTTCCTCAGGATGAATTTTGAAATGCCGGAAGGGTGAACAGTCGGTGTGAAGGGCGGCACGGGTCTGCACATGCCGTACATTAGCAATAAAAGATATAAACGTTCATCGCTGCCGTTTGCAAAACAGCTTTGCCACCGATAAATACACAGGTCCTTGTCAGGTCGTCACGTCCGACTTTCTTCCCGATTCTTTTATACAGCCTCGCCAGAGCACTCTCTGCCAGTGAAAGACAGGTTCAGCCCCTGACGAGTGATGCGGCTTTGACGAACGGAACAGAGAGCGCAGGATAAACGGCTTATGCTATGCGTAATATTTTCGATTCATCTGTCAGGCACTGGATGGAAAATAAAACGTTAGTGACTTGATACTGTCAGTACTATGATGACGCCTGCATCAGTCTGGCTGGCGAACAGAGCCCCTGAAAGAACTTCGCGGCCGGTTTCTCTGTGGCTTACGGTATTTCCGCGCTTTGGAAAGGTGCAAAAACGCAGACGATGCGCAAAAGATTGTGTGTCTTTAAATAGCCAATGCAGCGGGTGCTTATTAAACGGAGCGGTGTTTTACATCATGCCTTATTCGGACTTATTCACGTCCTGCGTTGTTCTGTTTTATCCGCTCTACTCTGTAACCCCGCGTTTTGCGCAAATGTTCACGCCAGAAAGGCGCGAATTTGCGCTACACTCACCAGCGATAACCTCTTGTTCTGTCTCAATGATAAATTTGACTGAGGCAGCGTAATCAACGTGGAAGAAGCATGAAAATCAGATTCCTTTCGGCCAATGAGCAAAAACTGGCGGAGGTCCGCGGAATACTGGAACCTGTGGGCGTGGACGTCGTACCCATCGCGCGTCGCATTGAAGAAATTCAAACGGAAAATGAACTGGATTTAGTGCGAGATAAACTGACGAAGGCCTTCTCTATTATCGGACGTCCGCTTTTTGTTGAGCACACCGGGCTGTATCTGGATGGCCTGAATGGTTTGCCTGCGGGGCTGACGCGTATTTTCTGGAATCGCCTCGGTGCCGATCGCTTTGCATCGCTGGTACAGGGCCTCGACAGTCAGGGTGTAACCGCCAAAACCGTACTGGGTTATTGCGACGGACGCAAAATGTACCAGTTTTTCGGCGAATTGCGCGGCACTATTGCACCTGAACCTGCCGGTCCCCATGGATTCCAGTGGGACTGTATCTTTATTCCCGAAGGATACGATCAAACCTTCGCTGAGATGGGCGAGAAGAAAAACGAAATTTCCAACCGTCGCATTGCGCTGGATCGTTTTGCTGCCTTTTTAAAAACTGCACGAGGCGTGGCATGAAACCTGAGCTCAAACGCGCATACGATTCCGGCAAGCTCATTCTGTTTGCCGGAGCCGGTCTTTCCCGTAATCTCGGCCTGCCTGAATGGCATGAGCTTATCGCTCATCTGGCTAATGAACTGGGGTACGATCCGAAAATTTTTAATACTTACGGTACGCACCTCTCTCTGGCTGAGTACTACAAGCAGAAAAAAGGTTCGTTAGGACCGTTACGAAGCTGGATGGATCGCGAATGGCACCGGCCTGATATTGATGTCCGCAGCTCTGAAATTCATACCATGATCACTCAGGGCAACTTTTCACGCATCTATACCACGAATTACGATCGGTGGCTGGAAGCCGCGCATGAGGCCCATGGCGTGCCTTATTCAAAAGTGGCGAATGCAGCCGATCTGGTTTCACTCACCGAAGATAAACGTCATATCATCAAACTTCATGGCGACTTTGATGACGATACTTCTATCGTACTGGATGAAAGCAGCTACTTTGAACGCCTCTATTTTGATTCGCCGTTAGATATCAAGCTGACCCATGATGTCATGGGCAATTCGGTTTTGTTTGTTGGCTACAGCATCAGTGATTTTAATATTCGTCTGCTCTTCTATCGGCTGACAAAAATGTGGGGGCGCACAGGCCTGGCAACCGCCCGACCCAAATCTTACCTTTTTACCAATCGCAATAACCCGGTGGCAAAAGAAGTATTGGGGCAATGGGGAATCGAAATGATCGTGTCGGAAGAGGACGATCCCCGTAAAGCGCTGGCTGAGTTTATGGAAGAATTACTGGCCTGATGCACACCGAATGGCGTAAGCAGGGCAGGTTTAACCGTTGTGTCTTTTCTTCACTGGAAAACGTCGCCGACTGTGTTATACTGTATAAATAAACAGTATATGAGGGCAATAAAATGGCTGTCGAAACCAAATTTGTAGTAGTCAGAAAGGGTGAAGAGAAGATGACATTTGCCAATAAGAAAGAGGCCGATGCCTACGATAAAATGCTGGATATGGCAGAGGCGTTCACCGACTGGTTACTGGCACACCAGGCCGATATGGATGAATCGCAGGCTGAAACCTTAGGGTTGTTGCTGGCAGAGCAAAAAGACGCGGTACAGCATATTCTTCGCACCAGCAAATTACCTGGCACGGCGCAAAATGTGTCAGAAACAGCTGACGCGACTGCGCAAAGTGAGAAAAAAGTCCGCGCCGTTAAAGCGGCCTGATGGTTCATTCCTGGCAGTTCATTACCTGTGAACTGCCCGCCTGTTATCCCGCACAACGCTCTCTCCATAACGCTTCGCGCGCATTGACTGGTTTGCGCCGTGCTTGCCTGCATTACGATCAGCCAGTCAAATGTGTGATGGCAAAAGCGTAGTGATGGAGATATCTGGCAAGCCAGCCAAAACAAAGCGCAGAGCTGTGAAGCCAGCCAGTATGATTCCACATGAATAAGTCCGGTTTTTCATCCCGCCAAAAAAGAGGGCACAAACTGACATATTTTTTCCGCCCGTTTATTGTTTCAGGTCAAAATCATCGCGATAAGTTACCAAAATTTCACTTTCCCGCCCGGTGTTCAGACGACATCGTGACGATCGCCACGCGTTGTGGGATGAGAAATGACTAAAAAAGTGACGTTGTTATCGCTGATATTGCGAGCCTGATGTTTTGCGCCGGGGGGAATTTCAATACCCTGTTGCGTCTGCAGATGATGCACCACACCTTCCACCTCAAGGCTGAGCTGGCCTTCCAGCACAAAAAAGAACTGCCGCGATCGCACATGATAATGCCGTATTTCATGTGTTGCAGGCGGCATCTGCTCATAAATAATGCTCAGATCGTGTCTTTTAAGCAGATGCCAACCCTCACACTGCTCACCCCAGAAATAATGTTCTGCGTTCTCTTTCGAAATCATGCGCTTTCCCCCTGATGATGAACGTTGTGATTAAGGTCTGACTTGAGTCATGAGAATTAAAGTTCGTTTATTGAGCGCCGATAGATCCTTAAGGAACATAAAAGCGTCTGTCTGGCAGGGAAGTCAATTAAGCCGATCGATTTCAGGGGAATCCGCATGACTTCTCAACCCGCAAAAAAAACACTGACCACCCGCACCCAGATGCTGCTTGCCGGTGGCCTGACTATTACGCTTGGTTTTACCGTCACTATTGGCGTCCTGAGCTGGCAATCGGCAAAAGAGCAAAAAAACTTAGCGGAAAATTATCTTCAACAGATTGCACAAAGTCGCGGCCTGCAGATTCAGCAAGAGCTGAGTTACGCGCGCGATATGGCACACAGCCTTGGCCAAAGCCTGATTGCCTTACCAAAAGCGGGCGTTAATGACCGGAAAATTGCCGACAAAATTATGGAGTATTCTCTCAGGGCCAACCCTGACTATCTCTCTATGTCCGTGATTTTTGAACCTGACGCGTTTGACGGTCGCGATGCGGAGTTTGTTGGTCAGAAAGGACAGCCACCTCAGGGCCGCTATGCCTGGTTTGTTGACCGCGATCAGTCCGGCAACTATGCCATGCATCCGCTGCTCTCCTATTTGACGCCTGGCCAGGGGGATTATTATCTGGTCCCTCAACAGTCGCGTAAAGATACCCTGATAGAGCCCTACAGCTACCCGTACAACGGCGTGCCAACCTTACTGACCTCTGTTGCCTCACCCATTATCGATCAAGGCAAGCTCATGGCGGTGGTCACATCGGATATTTCGCTTGCGTCATTACAGCAAAAAGTGAACCAGATAAAACCCTGGCAGGATACGGGTTATGCGCTGTTGCTTTCGAACAGTGGTAAAGTGGTATCGTCACCTGTCAAAAATGACGCCGGTAAGGAATGGAAAGGCGACAAAGACAATTTTACCCGTCAGATCGTCGAACATGATGATCCGGTGTTGGGTGAAAGAGCCATGTACACCTGGTATCCGGTGGTGACAGGCAACAGCGATAAGCCCTGGTATGTGGGAATTGTCGCCCCTGTCAGCCAGGTCATGGCCGCCGCGAACCGCCAGCTCTATTGGGCTATCGGTTTAATGCTTGTGAGCATCCTGCTGGTAGGTGCCGTACTGGGGTTATTGTTTAATCGCAAAGTAATGCGCCCGCTTGGTGGCGAACCCGCAGAAGCAGCCCGCATTGCGCTGGCCGTTGCGGAAGGCAAACTCAGCAATGACATTAAGGTCGCGCACGGTGACAACGCCAGCCTGTTTTACGCCCTGCACACCATGCAAAGCCAGTTGCAATCCATTGTGGGCCAGATTAAAGATGCCAGCGCGTCTGTCAGAGAGGGGGCCAGTGAGATAGCCAGCGGCAACCTGGATTTAGCCTCGCGCACCGAACAACAAGCGGCAGCACTGGAAGAGACAGCAGCCAGCATGGAACAAATCAGCGCCACGGTTCGCCTGAACGCGGATAACGCCCAGCAGGCTACGCACCTGACCGGAAATGCGACAACCATTGCCAGCCGGGGCGAAAACCTGGTGGGCCAGGTGGTACAGACCATGTCGCAAATTGATGACAGCTCAAAGAAAATTGGCGATATCACGACCATGATCAACAGCATTGCCTTCCAGACCAATATCCTGGCGCTCAACGCAGCCGTTGAGGCGGCCAGGGCGGGCGAGCAAGGGCGCGGATTTGCGGTAGTGGCCTCTGAGGTCAGAAACCTGGCGCAACGCAGTGCCGGTGCGGTCAAAGACATTGCCGCGCTTATTGAGGAGTCCAGTGCCCGGGTACAAAGCGGCGTCACGCTGGTCAATGAGGCAGGCAAAACGATGCATGAAATGACCCAGGCTGTCTCCTCTGTACAAAGTATCATCAACGAAATCGTTGCCGCGTCAGATGAACAGGCGCGAGGAATTAGTCAGGTGACGATTGCGGTAAATGAAATGGACGGAACAACGCAGCAAAACGCGGCTTTGGTGCAACAAATGTCGGCGGCAGCCAGTTCGCTTGAAGATCAGGCGCAACAGCTGGCCCAGACGGTGCAGCAATTCCGTTAAGCGAAAGCCGCTGAATAAAAACAACCCGCGCACATCGCGGGTTGTTTTTTTACTGGCTTAGCCCGGATAGATACCGCGATCTTTACGGGCCATCAGAATACGCTCACAGGCAACGATATAGGCTGCGGTGCGCAGAGAGCAGTCTTTCTCTTTGGCTTTTTCCCAAACGTGAATCATGGCTTCAGTCATGATTTTATCAGACCGCTTATTAATCTCGTCTTCACTCCAGAAGAAACTGGCCATATCCTGCACCCATTCGAAGTAACTGACCGTCACACCGCCGGCGTTACAGATAACGTCTGGGACCACAATCACGCCACGGTTTGCCAGCACATCGTCAGCATCGGGATAGGTAGGACCGTTGGCACCTTCAAGTACCAGTTTACAGCTCAGGGTCTCAGCGCGTTCACGGGTAATCTGACCCTCAAGGGCTGCCGGAATGAGAATATCCATTTCCGTGTGCCAGAAGGCCTCTTTATCAATGACTTGTGCGCCTTTGAAGCCAGCAATCTGTTTGTTTTCGGCCTGCCATTGCGTCAGTGCATCCATATCAATACCGTCGGCATTGAACAGGGTAGCGGTATGATCCTGAATCACCACGACGCGTGCGCCAGCCTGGCTGAACAGACGTGCCGCTTCACTGCCAACGTTACCGAAACCCTGAACGGCGACGCGCGCACCTTCAATCTCAATACCGGCACGGCGCGCCACTTCGCGACCTGTAACAAAAACGCCGCGACCGGTGGCTTTTTCGCGACCCAGCGATCCACCCAGGTGAATAGGTTTACCTGTCACGACGCCCGTCACGGTGGTGCCCAGATTCATGGAGTAGGTATCCATCATCCAGGCCATAACTTTACCGTTGGTACCGACATCGGGTGCCGGAATGTCTTTTTGTGGACCGATGATGATACCAATTTCGCTGGTATAGCGGCGGGTTAAACGCTCAAGCTCACCTTCAGACAATTTGAAGGGATCTACACGAATCCCGCCTTTAGCACCACCATAAGGCAGGTTCACAGCGGCACATTTGATGGTCATCCAGGCGGAGAGTGCCATGACTTCATTCAGGTCAACATCCGGATGATAGCGGATTCCGCCTTTGCCGGGGCCGCGTGACAGATTATGTTGAACACGGTAACCCTCAAAATGACGAATCGTACCGTCATCCATTTGCAAAGGAATATCAACGATTAAGGCACGTTTAGGATGACGTAACGTATCGATCCAGCGAGAGAGATCGCCCAAATAAGGGGCAACGCGATCGATTTGTTGAAGGTAGGTAGACCAGGCGGATGTACTACTGTCAGACGCGTAAGATAACTTATCCATACAGAACCTTTCTTATCGACGTTATTTATTGTGTTGAGCCGTGGAAACAACACGCTTTTCAGCGCATATATAATTTATCACTGCCAGAAAAAATATGATGTCGGCCCGGCACGCATTATCGCTATGCTATTTCGATTAACGCTGAATAAGAGTGAATAATAGTGCAGATAAACCGGGTAAAATCCCCGCGGTGGTTGCATAAGAAATGCATAAAAGATGCATAAACTAAAAAATCAACCATTTATCAGTTCTTTGAGAAGGTTCAAAAAGTTAATTAAATGTTAGAAATGGCATTGACTTTTTTGCACCAATGTGGTGCATTAATTCAGCTAATGCGAATGAAAATTTCATTTATGTGAAAACACAAAGGCAACATGAAATAGCCCGGTGACGCATCAGGGGGATATATTCGCAGCGCTTATTTCCCCTTTTCATACTGCATCTTTTATTTTTCCCGCTTCGTTTCTGCCATCGGAAGGAGTGATCGGTGAGTGTTTAACGCGCAGGAATGAGTGCTAATAAATGGTTCACGGCCTTGGACGCATTATTACGCCGCCAGGCAAAAGCGACATCAGTAAAGAGCGTATTCTCTGCAATGTCACGAAAGCAAATGTGGGGATTCTGTACGCAAATCATGGATTCAGGGATCAGCGCAATCCCGCAGCCCGCGCCGACCATCCCCAGCGAAGAGCTGATTTGCGGGGCCTGCTGGAAAGAGGAAGATGAAAAACCTGCCCGTAAACAGGCACTGACAATGAGTTCATACAAACTGGGCGAAACTTCACGTGGAAAAATAATCAACGTTTCGTCTGCCAACTCACTTAGCGCAATGGCCGTTTTATGTTTCAGATGATGGTCGGCAGGCAGTGCCAACACCATCCGCTCGGTCGAAATAACCCGCAAATTAAATGACCGACTGCTTTCACAGGGTAAACGAATAAACGCCGCGTCCAGTAGTCCTTCCTGAAGATCCTGTATCAGTAAAGACATGTTTTCTTCGCGGGTCATTAATTCCAGTGCAGGATAGCGGGCTTTAAAGTGCCGAATGATTTCGAACACACGAGGATTAAACGCCACCGAACTCGCAAAACCTAATGACATTTTTCCGCTCATCCCACGGGCAACGCCTCTGGCTTTCTCCAGGGCATAATCGGCCAGCTGAACAATTTCAATCGCGTCTGTCAGAAAAGTCTTTCCAGCCTCTGTCAGTTCCACACCACGTGTCAGCCGCTTCAACAGCGGGGTACCAATTTCATGCTCCAGGCGCTGAATTTGTTGACTCAGCGGCGGCTGCGAAATGCCCAGTAGTTCAGCCGCTCGGGTGAAGTGTTGAGTCTGTGCGACCGCAACAAAATAACGTAGATGGCGCAGTTCCATATTAAAAACGTCTCAAAGTTAACAGGTTTTGCTATTGGATTCTGTCGGCAAACGGGACCACCATAATGTTAACACGGCTTAACAGTTAACCCATGAGGCATCCAATGAGCAATTTTGTAACTGATTGTTCCTGCGAGGATCAACTTAAAGATACGGTGAACAAACTGCAAAAAAATATGCCAGAAAGTGTTATGTATCAAACCTCTTTGATGAGTGCACTTCTGAGCGGTGTTTACGAAGGTGAAACCCGAATTGCAGATTTACTGCGTAAGGGCGACTTTGGCCTGGGCACGTTCAACCAGCTCGACGGAGAATTGATTGCATTCGACAGCAATGTTTATCAGTTACGGGCGGATGGCAGCGCCCGTCCTGCCCATCCTGAGCAGAAAACGCCCTTTGCGGTTATGACCTTCTTCCAGCCTCAGCATAAACACACTTTCGAACGTGCTGTTCCACGTCATGAGCTGCACCAGTTAATTGACAGTGAAATCACCTCGGACAATCAGTTCTGTGCCTTACGTGTCAGCGGCCACTTTTCATCGGTACAAACCCGTACCGTTCCGTGTCAGTGCCGCCCATACCGCTCGATGCCAGAAGTGCTCGGCAATCAGCCCATCTTTGAATTTTCTCATCGCAGCGGTGAGCTTATCGGGTTCCGTACGCCACAGTACATGCAGGGCATCAACGTCGCCGGGTACCACGAACATTTTATCACCGACGACAGAACCGGAGGCGGTCACATTCTCGACTACGTGCTTGAAGAGGGCACGCTGACCTTTGGCGCCATCAGCAAGCTGGTCATCGACCTGCCGGAAAACAGTGATTTCCTGCACGCCAATTTGACGCCCGAAAACCTGGATGACGCTATCCGTTCTGTCGAAAGCTAATAACGAGGCCTGAATATGAAAACCCTCTCAGATACAACCCTCTGGACCTGCGGCGCCGACCTGGTTGTCGCGCAACTGGAAGCACAGGGCGTCAGCCATGTGTTTGGTATTCCGGGTGCAAAAATCGATAAAGTCTTTGATTCATTGCTGGATTCGTCTGTTCAGACCATTCCCGTGCGGCATGAAGCCAATGCTGCGTTTATGGCCGCTGCGGTGGGCAGACTGACCGGAAAAGCAGGGGTGGCGCTGGTCACCTCCGGTCCTGGTTGCTCCAATCTGGTGACCGGTATGGCGACCGCGACCAGTGAAGGCGATCCGGTTGTGGCGCTGGGGGGCGCCGTCAAACGCTCTGACAGCGCCAAGCAGGTCCACCAAAGCCTGGATACCGTCTCGATGTTCCGCCCGGTCACAAAATATGCGGTAGAGGTGACCGATCCCTCCGCACTGGCTGAATGCGTGTCAAATGCCTTTCGCCATGCGGAGCATGGTCGCGGAGGCGGTGCGTTTGTCAGCCTGCCACAGGATATTGTCGACCAGCCGGTGACGGGCAAAGTCCTGGCCAGCAAAGGCGGTATCACCCTGGGGGCGGCACCCGACGTCATGATTGATGCGGTCAGTCGTGAAATAGCCAAAGCAAAAAATCCGGTGATTCTGCTTGGCCTGATGGCAAGCCAGCCTGAGAACAGCGAGGCCATTCACGATCTGTTAAACCGCAGCCATATCCCTGTTACCAGCACCTATCAGGCAGCAGGCGCGATACGTCAGGAGCACTTTTCCCGTTTTGCTGGCCGCGTGGGTCTTTTCAACAACCAGGCCGGTGACAAACTCCTCCAGCAGGCGGATCTGATTATCACGATTGGCTACAGCCCGGTTGAGTACGAACCGGCGATGTGGAATACCGGTAATGCGACGTTAATTCATATCGATGTCGTCCCGGCGGAAACCGACAACCGCTATATACCTGATGCTGAGTTAGTGGGGAATATCGCGGCAACCGTGGGCAAGCTGGCGACGCGGATAACCTCACCCTTACAACTTAGTCAGCAGGCTGCCAGCATACTGGACGATCGCCAACAACAGCGACAGTTACTGGCGCTTCAGGGGGCCAGTCTGAATCAGTTTGCACTTCATCCCCTGCGTATTGTCCGGGCGATGCAGGACATCATCAACAGTGACGTTAGTCTTACCGTGGACATGGGCAGTTTTCATATCTGGATTGCCCGCTACCTCTACAGCTTCCGTGCGCGTCAAATCATGATTTCTAACGGACAACAAACCATGGGCGTTGCGCTGCCCTGGGCTATCGGTGCCTGGCTTGTCGATCCGTCACGTAAAGTGGTGTCGGTATCAGGGGATGGCGGTTTTCTCCAGTCCAGTATGGAGCTGGAAACGGCGGTCAGGCTCAACGCCAATATCCTGCACATTATCTGGGTCGACAATGCCTACAACATGGTGGCGATGCAGGAAGAGAAAAAATATCAACGTGTGTCCGGTGTCAATTTTGGGCCCATTGATTTTAAAGCCTATGCCGAGGCGTTTGGCGCCGCGGGGTTTGCGGTGACCAGCGCAGCTGAACTTGAGCCGACACTGCGTAAAGCAATGGATGTGCAGGGGCCGGCGGTTGTGGCTGTACCGGTGGATTATGCGGATAACCCCCTTTTGATGGGACAACTCCATCTGAGTCAGCTTCTTTAATCACGAAGGAACGGAGGACATGATGATGAAAAATCGAGTGGCGCTGGTAACAGGTGCGGGCCAGGGCATTGGTGAGGCCATTGCGTTACGCCTGGCGAAAGATGGCTTTGCCGTTGCGGTAGCGGATTTTAATTTTGATACCGCTTCTCAGGTCGCGGAAAAAATTAAAAAAGCGCAGGGCAGTGCATTAGCCATCAAGGTTGATGTATCAAAGCGTGATCAGGTTTTTCACGCGGTTGAGCAGGCACGTGAAGTGCTGGGCGACTTTAATGTCATTGTCAATAATGCCGGGATTGCGCCGTCCACGCCTGTTCAGGACATCACGGAAGACATCATTGATAAAGTCTACAACGTCAACGTGAAAGGCGTGATTTGGGGGATGCAGGCCGCGGTTGAAGCCTTTGCAGCGGAGGGGCACGGCGGAAAGATCATTAATGCCTGCTCCCAGGCTGGCCACGTCGGAAATCCTGAACTGGCGATATACAGTTCGAGTAAGTTTGCCGTGCGCGGTCTGACCCAAACGGCAGCCCGGGATCTCGCCCCGGCGGGCATTACCGTAAACGGTTTTTGTCCGGGCATTGTCAAAACCCCCATGTGGGCAGAAATTGATCGGCAAATTTCCGAAGCCGCAGGTCAGCCTGCAGGTTATGGTACCGAGGCCTTCGCCAAAAGAATCACACTGGGCCGTTTATCCGAGCCCGACGATGTGGCCGCCTGTGTAGCCTTCCTCGCAGGACCGGACTCGGATTATATTACCGGCCAGTCTATCCTGGTTGATGGCGGAATGGTCTTTAGCTGATCGCGATCAGGCCTGGCACGCTTGTGCCAGGCGACCTCTGTTCAGTCAGGCCGTTTCTCGTTACTCTTCGCATTGCTTACTGACAAAATTCAGAGCATGCCGAGCGCCTGCGGGCTTCCATCATGCTCTGAAATCGCTAAAATAACGTGCTCATTTGTCAGGGAGTCACACAGCCACAATGCGTTATCGTTATCTGTTTGCCGCACTCGCGGTCGCCACTGCCTTGTCAGGCTGCGCTAAAAAGCAGCCTGCCGCCAATCCTGCTGACGCTTTTGCCGAAGGACAAACGCAGATTGATGTCTCTCATGTGATTACGCGTGCTGACGACGGTTCCCATATTTACCTGACCGTGGATGGTAAAGATGCTGGCGAATTGCCGAATGGCGAAAGTAAAGTCCTGCATGTCCCGGCGGGTAAACATGAAGTCGGCGGTTACGTCCGTACCTTATTTGGTCTGGGACGCGTAACCATTGATCCCCTTGAGGTGACAACGTCACCTAACGACGTGAAAAAAGTGGCCTACACGGTGACGCGCAATAAAGCGACCTTTGTTGAGCAGCCTAAATCAAACGACGCTGCGCAGGAACAAGGTTAAGGCATCAGGCGGGAGGGTCAGTCCGATGTGACTGACCTGAATTGTCGGCGTGAACAGCCTTGCCGGAACTAAAATGCCCAGGTAGTGTGAAAGTCAGGGCTGCTGTTTACAGCCTGAAGGTGAACGGTTCAGACAATATGGTGCTGTTCTTTTCTGTCTCACCCGACGCGAGAAGGTGCGTCAGGTGGATCTCAGACATGTTTCACGGAAATTGCCTACAGGCCAAGATCACTGAGTGAAGGATGGTCGTCCGGTCGGCGGCCCTGAGGCCAGTGAAACAAACGCTGACTCTCGGCAATCGCCACATCGTTTATGCTGGCGTGGCGCCTGACCATGAAGCCATTCTCGTCAAATTCCCAGTTTTCATTGCCATAAGAACGAAACCAGTTTGCCGCGCTGTCATGCCATTCATAGGCAAACCGAACCGCAATGCGGTTTGAGTGAAAACTCCACAGCTCTTTTATCAGCCGATACTCGGCTTCTCGCTGCCATTTCTCGCGCAAAAACGCCACGATTTCGCTACGTCCGCTCAGGAAGATATCGCGATTTCGCCAGACGCTGTCAGGCGAGTAAGCCAGTGAAACGCGTTCGGGGTCGCGGCTGTTCCAGGCATCTTCGGCCAGACGCACTTTCGTTATGGCCTGTTGTTCATCGGTAAACGGTGGTAAAGGCTGGCGTGGGGCTTCCATACTGTCTCCTGAAATAGCGGCACTCTGGATAAGCGCGCCGCCTGGCTGTGATAAACAGACTGTTAAACAGACAAAACCACGTGCGTTTACAGTGAAATGGCGTGAATCTGACGGACTGCGCGTGCCGCTTCTTTGCCTTTTTTCACAAAATGCTCGGTGTAGAAGCGAATGAATTCATCGGCAGGCTGAAAATTATGGGGTGTCAGTGAGACGGAAAACACGGGCACGTTGGTGGCCAGTTGTGCCTGCATGAGTCCGTTCACGACGGCCTGAGCGACAAAATCGTGGCGGTAAATGCCACCATCCACGACCAGAGCCGCACAGACGATTGCATCGAACTTACCGGTTTGTGCCAGGCGTTGTGCCAGTAACGGCATTTCGAAGGCGCCAGGCACATCCCAGGTTTTGATTTCACAGGGCGTGCTGCTGTTGTCCATTTCCTGCTGAAATCCAGCCAGGGTTTGAGAAACAATCTCGCTGTGCCAGTTTGCCTTGATGAAGGCGACTCTTAACGGTTGCATAACTTACTCCAGTCAACGTGACATCCGGTTCCTGAGAGATCGGCAGATGCGCTCATCTTCCCGAATGACTATAAATTCTCTGATGCGTACCATTGCCAGTCACACATCATAAAGACATCGATCCCGCTGCCGGACAGCAGTATCCGGCTGAATTCAGTGATGAATAGCGGACAGTATAAACCGATGTAAACCCCGTGTGCTTACCTTTCACTCGCTTTTGCGGTCTTTCGCGTGTGCCCCGGGTTCCCTGGCAAGGTGAAAAGCGCAGGACCATGCTTTGCGTGCCTCCGGTATCGCGATCGCTGTTCGATTGTGTAACGCATTCCATTTATGATGTTGCTTAAAAATAATACTGGATATTTAAACAGGTAATTGTATAATTATTCCACTGCCCGCTGGGTGTTGTCTGGAATGATTAGGGGGTAAAGCCCATGATGATGTCGACAGAAACTTTCAACGCAACGGATCATGCCATCACAATGAGTAGCCGGGAAATTGCTCAAATGACCGGAAATACACATGGTGAAGTTAAACGGTTAATCAAAAGCCTTGAAACGGCACAGCGCCTGTCCCAGCCACTTTTGGTCAATCTCTATGAACACCAGGGCGAAATGCGCCAGGAATATCACCTGAATAAACGCGATTCCCTTCTGGCGGTGGCCCGGCTTTCGCCTGGCTTTACCGCGGAAGCGCTTGATCGCTGGCAGGCGCGTGAAGAACGCGTTCATCTCCCTGATTTCACGAATCCCGCCGAGGCGGCCCGCGCCTGGGCGGAGCAGTTTGAACAGCGCCGTGCTGCAGAAAAGCAACTGGCCGAATCTGCGCCAAAAGCCGCCTTTTTCGACGATTTCGTGAATGTGGACACCGCGCTCGGTTTTCGTCAGCTGTGTAAAATGCTGAAAGTGAAAGAAACGGATTTTCGTCAGTTTCTGCTCGACCGCAATATCATGTACCGTGAAAAGGGCGCACTGACACCACAGCATTACCATCTGCAGGCGGGTTACTTTACCCTGCACGCAGGAACGGCAGAAAATCAGCATACTTTCTCACAGGCGCGGTTTACCACGAAAGGGGTCCGGTGGATTGCCAGCTTATGGGCCGGGCATTTGTCCGCACAAACCAAAGGCGCTGCCGCCTGACGGCACGTTATGCCTGGAACAGGCCGCCTGCTGCGCGGCTTGCCCCAGGCTATCGGATTTACCAACCTTTAATGGCATCGCCTTTATAAACGTCTTCTGCTTTTGCTGCGACCTCAGGAGACTGAAATGCAGCTTTCAGCTTTTGAATCTTATCGCTGTCTTTATTGTCCTGACGTGAAACCAGGGCGTTAACGTACGGCGAAGAGGCGCTTTCCATAAACAAACCATCGCGATGAGCAGATAACCCTGCCTGCGCAGAGAAGTTGGTATTAATAATGGAAAGGGTGACGTTTGGGTCGTCCAGCGTGCGGGTAAGCTGTGGTGTATCCACTTCGACCAGCTTCAGATGTTTGGGATTATCGGTAATATCCAGCGATGTTGGTAAATAACCCACACCGTCTTTTAGCTTAATCAGCCCCTGAGCCTGTAATAGCAGCAGGCTGCGTCCAAGCGTGGTGGCTTCATTTGATATCGTAATGGTATCGCCATCCTTCAGCTCACTGATATTTTTAATTTTGTGCGAATAGGCAGCGATAGGGAAAACAAACGTTTTGCCCACAACGGCAAATTTATAGCCGCGCTCCTTTGACTGCTCTTCAAGGTAAGGCAGGCTTTGAAAGGCGTTCGCATCCACTTCTTTATTATTCAGTGCTTCATTGGGCAAAACATAATCATTGAAGTTCAGCACTTCAACATCCAGCTGATACTTATCTTTGGCTACTTTCTGTACTTCTTTCCAGATGGCTTCATCAGGACCCGTATTAATAGCCACTTTCACTTTATGATCGTTATCAGGCGAGCAGGCGGACAATAATAATACGGAACTGGCGATTAGCGCCGTCAATAAACCTTTCATGTGTAGGGATTCCCGTCAGTATTTGATGCCGAAAGCCTAATACAAATTCACGGTATTGCGTACTTACGCGTCGCTATAAGATATAACCATCATGCTCTGATTGGGATAAAAAAACATCAGCGCTGTTATCGCTGTCTCCGCCGCCTTTCAATTGCTGATATTAAGTGTGCTGGCGAATTATCAGCTATTTTTAAACGAGTCACTCAGCCCGGCCCGGGGCGTCATTATCAGGAGAAACGATGTCAGGTGAAAACAGCGATAACGCATCAGCATCAGAAATTAAGGCGGTAACGCTGCTCAAAAGTTGCCAGGCATGGAATGGCCAACATATTGACGCTTATCCGCAGGGACAACCCGAACTGACAGTCATACGCTTAACCCTTCCGGCGCAAACCGCCTTGCCCTGGCATACTCATCCGATGCCCAATGCAGCGTTTGTCCTTTCAGGGACGTTAGTGGTGGAGGATAAAGAAACGGGTGAGCAGCAAACTTTTCAGGCTGGTGAAGCGTTGAATGAAACCATCAACAGTGCGCATCGTGGTTTTACGCTGGAAAGTCCTGCTGAACTGATTATCACGTACGCGGGTGTGAAAGGGCAGGAACTGACCGAACCGCTACCCGGCGAGCCGGAAGAGTTTTAGATCGCTATGCGGGCAAAGCCCGTGACGTAATGTGAATAAAAAAGGGGAAGGGCTCACGTCATTTCACCTGAATAAGCGCGACAGCCGTGGTTAAACCAGCCGGTAAACGCGGGTTTAACCACGCGGCGAATCAGGCTTTAAGTGAAGCGCCTCCACATATCACCAGCTCCTGCCCTGTGATGGGAGCAGCGCGTTTACTGAGTAAATAACTCACCAGTGAAGCCACTTCTTCTGGCTGAATCAGGCGTCCCATTGGCGGCAGGATGGGGGCGGATGAGGCCCGTTCAGGTTTGGTCAGCATCGGCGTTTCGGTTGCGCCGGGAGCGACAACATTCACCGTAATTTGCCGAGGAGCCAGTTCCATTCCCCATGAGCGGACCATGCCAACCAGCGCCGCTTTGGTTGCCGCATACTGCGAGCGATTGGCGGCACCGCGCGAGGTACGACTGCCGATAATGACGATCCTGCTGCCTGGCTTAAGCGTTGGCGCAAAGTGATTGATCAGTACTTCGGCTGCGTGAACGTGCAACGACCACAAGCGTTTGCTGGCCGCTCCGTCCAGTTCGCCCAGCGGGGCGGCGACGATCATTCCTGCGGCGTGAATCAGCGCATCCGGCGTTTCAAGCCCGCTGATTGCCGACCTGAGTTGATCGGCATCAGTGAGATCAACGGCGATGCCGTTCAGGTTGGGTAAGGTGGCCTCGCCCTGCGTCCGGCTCAGCCCCGTAACTTTCCAGCCCTTTTGCAATAAATCCTGAGTAATCGCTTTGCCGATGCCAGAACTGTAGCCTGTAACGATAGCGTGACGCATCTCAACCTCCTGACATCGATTTCGGTACCTTAAAGACGGCTTTACGAACGGCTACTGGCGCGCCTGCGGCACACAGGGCCTGATGGGGTTCACCGGGCAAAAAGACCGCAAAGTCTCCCTTACGCAAAGTGATGCTAACCGGTAATAGTTCTGGCTGCGCGATATACAAATCGGGTTTGTGCTCTTCATCTCCGGTCCTGGCAATGGACTGGGTGCCAGCATGAATGACCTCTTCACCCTCCAGCATCACCTGAATGTCAGTCCAAAGATGGTGGTATTCCGTATGACGCAGTGTGGCGTCCTGGGTGGTGGCCTGTTGAATCGTGCAAAACCACGCTGCATTTTCCGGCTGCCATCTACCGATATCCCTTGCGGCCAGTGCTTCAAGAGAACAGTCGGGTAACCGGAGCAGAGCCAGTAAGGGTTCGGGTAACCCTGCCAGCGGCAGGGCGTTCAGATTGCCGATAATCATCTGCTTACTCCTTCACCCAGTCGGGTGTGACGCGCGCATATTTAATCGCCTGGCGGAAATAGGTATACGCGATATGTAAGGTACCCTGTGCATCCTGTTTAATGCTCGGGTAGGAAAACTCACGGTTCAGTTTTTCCTGAGAATTGTTTGTCATACAGTAACCGTCACCTTCATCCAGGTTTTTCTGCCAGGGCCAGGTTTTGCCGCCATCGGCGGAAATTGCGACAGTCATTGGGGCGCGTGGTGCCCCCCAGAAAGCGCTTCGTCCGGTTGCTTCAGGCTCCTTTCTGCCGTCACCGTCATCGATCTCATCATAGAGTGACGCGCGACGTTCCGTTGCCCCGGCTGCGCTCATGCTATTAAACACCAGCGCCAGTTCGCCACTTTGCAGCGTCGTCACCTGAATTGACGAATTGTTGTTAGGTAACACTGTGGCTTCAGGCGCTGTCCAGCTCTCACCACCATCGGTGGATCGGCTGAGATAGATATTGTCTGCCCAACGGCTGCGGTAAAGGGCAACCAGCGAACCATCCTGCAGGGCAGTGATATTCATATGCACGCACCCCAGGCTTTCCGGCACAACCACATCCCGCCAGCTTTTACCCTGGTCGGATGAAATCTTCACCGCACTGATATCGTCGTTACCCACCCACTTTTCACCCGGCTGTGTGCGGCAGTAAAACACCGGGAGTAACCAGTTGCCGTTTTCCAGCACGGTGATGGGCTGACGGATAAAGGTGCCAGGTTTATCCAGTAACGTGTCAATGGGCCCCCAGGTTTTACCCAGATCGCCAGACTGGCGGTAGCGGACAATCGCCGTATCCTGATTACCGGACAGCTGTGCGGTCCACAATAGCCACAGCACGTTATCGGGCGCGAGGAACAGAACGGGATTCTGCTCAGAACGGGTTGGATCGTCAGACAGTTTTACCGCCTCACTCCAGATATGGCTGCCTGCAGGTAAGCGTGAGCACCAGACAGAGATATCGGCTATGCCTTCCTGTGTGCCGCCAAACCAGACGCAGAGCAGGGAACCATCGTGCAGCGGTAAAATATTGGCGGCGTGGTTCTGTGGGCATGACGAAGGCAGCATTGCGGTCAGTACGCGGTCATCTTTTTCCCATGGCGTCAGGATGCCATCGCGCGTTACGGTTACAGTCATTTTATTCTCCTTTTCCTGCGGCAGCTCTGGCGTGTTCAGCCGCTGCGGTTCTGGCTTTGCTGGGGATCATATGGTCAATCGCCATGATCAATGCGGGCGTCAGTAGCGCGATATACATGTTATTAATACCGAACGGATCGCCTGCCAGATACCAGACTGAGGTCACGACACACGCACCAATCAGGCCGGCATTGGCACCGCGAGTACTTCTGTAGAACGGGGCATAGAAGGCAATGACCGCGACAACGGTAATAGACAGGCGAATCGCTCGGGTAAAAAAGGACAGTTTCAGAACTTCAGGGACAAACAGGACAAAGATCAGCGGCAGAAAGCCAATCAGCAGCGACAACCAGCGCGTGGTTTTAAATTCCTGCTCTGTCGTGGGTTTGAAATAAGGCACATAGAAATCCTTCACCACCAGTGACGCGATAGCCAGGGCAACGGTACTGACGCTGACAAATATAGAGGCAACTAGTGAGGTCGTTACCAGACCAGCCAGCCAGGGATTCATATCCTGCAGAAACACCGGCAATGCATACAGGCTGTCAATATTGGGGTGGAGATATTTGGCTGCCACACCGATAACGGCAATCGCCAACGCAATCGGCATACAGAACAGAAAGGCAATCCAGGTCGAGCGCTGCGCCGACTTCACACTTCTGGTCGACGAGATAGCCTGAATGACAAACTGGGTGCAGAAGATCGAGCCAATCGTCCCGATAAGCCAGGCGACAATGGTTGACGCGCCGATATTACCGTCCCAGGTCCAGTAATAAGCGGGCATTTCATTGATCATAGGCTTGAGGCCACCCGTTTGTGACAATGCAAACCAAAGAATAGCCAGGATACCAAAATATTTCAGCGCGCTGTGTAGCATGGTGACCCAGGCGATTCCTTTTAAACCGCCGAAGGCAAAATAGAACGTACTGACTACAGCCGTAATAAAAGCGGCAACCGGCAATGTCACGTGTAATACAGTGGCGATTGCCGCCGCACCGCTGACATAATTTCCCACATTGACTAAAAGCAGGGCATAAATCATGATCAGTGAAATAATATTCTTGGTGCTGTTACCGTACTTTTCAGCAATCGCACCCGAGATGGTAATTTTACCGGTATTATAAATGCGTTTCACCAGAATCATGCCAAAAAGGGGAAAGCCAATAGCGGCGCCAATGACTGACCAGGACGCGGCAATCCCACCTTCAAAGGCGGCCTGAGCCGTGCCGATAGTCGATTTTGCACCGATATATTCTGACATCAGCAGAATGCCTACAATAAAGGCTGGCATGGCTCTTGAGCCTTCCATAAAATCGCCCGCGTTTTTACTACGTAACCGGAATGTCAGCCAGGTGGTAAAAAGAATATATGCCAATACAATGCCGATAATTATCAGGGTGTCCTGAGCGTTGAATGTTTTCATTATAGCCTCAGATAGAGCAAGATAAATTCGGGGAGCGCTTTATGCTCCCGGTATTTAAAATTTATAAATTCTTATTATCATTTCAGGTACAGCTTAATGATTCTGCGAATTTCCTCTTTCTGCGCAGCGTCAAAATGAATGGCATAACGGCTCTCGCCCACGTTATGGCCTAAAATTTGTAGCGCTTTTTTTACTGCTGCAGGTGAAAAGGCGACCTTATAAAGATCGGTGCGTAACCCTGTGACCTGTTCCTGCGCCTGACGTGATCCGTCAATATCGCCGGCATGAAAGCGTGACCAGATCGCATTTATCTGGTGCGGTGCAACGTTAGCCAGGCCTGATATACAGGCAGAGCACCCTTCAACAAAGCCTTGATGGATAAGTGAATCGGGGCCGTTAAGCACGTCAAAGTTATCGCATTCTTTTACCGCGTCCAGATAGTCGCGCAGGCTTTCATAACTTCCGGCACTGTCTTTTACACCAATGATATTGGGATGGGCAGCAAGGGTGCGGGCGGTTTCTGGTTCAATCGTATTGCCTGTTCTGGCCGGAATGTTGTACAGAAAAACCGGTACGGAAAGGCCATCCGCAATTGCCGTGTAATGGTTAATCAGTTCGCGTTGATTTAACGGCACAAAATAGGGCGTGATTACTGAAACCGCATCCACGCCCAGCTTTTCAATTTGTTTACCCAGGCGAAGGGTGTCCCGGGTCGATATCTCACCAATATGGGCAACAACCTTTGCCCGCCCCGACACTTCGTTAACACAGGTTTCTGTAACAGTAAGCTTTTCTTTTTCGTTGAGAACAAAGAACTCACCGTTTGTGCCTCCGCAAAAAATACCGTTACCGGCATTGAGTTGTCGGGTAACCTGGCGTTTCAGTTCATCAAGATAAAGATCACCTTCCTGAGTAAAAGGCGTCACAATCGCTGTAAGTACACCTTCTATTTTTTTCATCTTTACCCACTCCTTTCGGCGGTTAAATTTTAGGGAACAGGGTCCGGTAAATATCGGCCACATCCTGATGACTTACAGCGCAGGGTGAATTGTTCATTAAACGCTTCACATTGAGTGCAGATTCGCTCAGCGCATCAATATCACCTGACGGCACGCCTAATGTTTCCAGGTTATCCGGCAGATTGAGCCGTTTAACTAATTTGGCGAGATAGTCGACCAGCGCGTGCGATTTTTCTTCCGGGGTCAATGTGATATCGGCGCCCGGAATCAGGTCCCAGACAGTGGCAAATTTGTCGATGGCAAACGGGCGCACCACTTTCATACAGGGTGCCAGCAGAATGGCATTGGCGACGCCGTGAGGCAGGTGATAAGTGCCTCCCAGAGGATACGAAAGCGCATGAACAAGATGGGTGCCGGCGTGCGCGATTGCCGCGCCGCCATAATAAGAAGCCCATAGCATTTCCAGCTTCGCGTTCAGGTTATGCGGTTCAGTGACGGATGTTTCCAGATTCCGGAACAGCTTATGCAGGCCCATCAGCGCAACGTTGTCACCCACAGGGTTCGAAATGGTGGCGGTATAACATTCCAGTAAATGGCACAGTGCATCAATGCCCGTTGATGAGGCGATATGCGCAGGCATGCTGGTGGTCAGTTCTGGAATTAATGCGACATAATCCGGCAGCATCACAGGGGAAATGATGCCTGATTTGGTGTTTTTTTCAGGGATAGCCAGAATAGCATTGGGCGTTGCTTCCGAACCCGTTCCCGCCGTCGAGGGAATAAGCAGTGAGGGTAAACGGGCTGTAATTTTCCCGCCATCAAGCAGCGCCTTAAGGGAGGGTGACGCAACGTGACATAACACAGAAAGCAGCTTCGCCACATCCAGTACGCTTCCACCGCCAATGCCCACCACTAAATCAAACGTTTTACCTGCTGTACGCGACAGCACCGCTTCAACATCGGTATGCGTGGGTTCTGCCGGAACATCATCGATCAGTTTAACGTGACGGCCATCCTGACTGAGCAATGTCAGGATTTGCGTGGTCGCGGGCAAATTTACAATGTTCTTGTCTGTTAAAACCAGCAGGTGTTGTTTGTCCGCGACGACCGGCGTCAGTGCCTTTATCGCGTCGGAACCGCTCAATATTGTGCTGTTAATTAATGCCACGTCTGTCTCCCCATAAATGACTGAAATTCTTCATTCCGCTTAACTTCGCTCACTCACTGGCTAAATTTATAAATAAAATGGCGCTTTATTAAATTGATCTTGCTCACATATAATCGAATGTGATTGAATATAATCATTAAGGTGAGGGGCAAAAACTGATGAGGTGCGTTGTGGCTCTGATCTTCAGGCGCTTTTGACAACATGGGGCGACAAAACAAGAGGGCCATATCTCTGACCGTTGACCGGATGAGTGAAATCGCTCAACGACGGCAGTGCGGGTTTGCACGCTGGGCTGATTTTAGCGACAAGGCGTCAGGGATGGCTAAATGGGCTGCTGCAACCGTCTCGGCCCGGACGCAACGCGGCACAGAAGGGCGGCGGAATATGTTCCTGGTGGGCATGCATCCGGTTGTGACTGACGTCAGGCGGGATTAACGAAAGCCGGTGTTTGGGTAATGAATCTCCCCCTTCAAAAATTTTGAGCGTCGTTGAGGAGAAAATAAGTGACGAATGTTGTGGCGATTACGATGGGCGATCCGGCTGGGATCGGTCCTGAAATTATTATTAAGGCCTTAACCGAGGGCGCGTTAGCGGGTTCGCCCGTTGTGGTTATCGGTTGTGTACAAACGTTCCGCCGCATACTGGCAATGAACATAACGCCGCAGGCGGAATTAAACGTCATTAATAACGTGTCCGAAGCCACCTTTATGCCCGACGTTATTCATATTATCGATGAGAAAGTGGCACATCCGGAGGCACTACAGTGTGGGGTTGTGCAGCCTGAAGCGGGCGATGTGGCTTATCGATGCATCAAACGTGCAACAGAAATGGCGATGCGCGGTGATGTGAAAGCGATTGCGACGGCTCCGCTAAATAAAGAAGCGCTGCATATGGCCGGTCATCATTATCCGGGTCATACGGAATTACTGGCAAAATTAACTGACACCAAAGATTATTCGATGGTGCTCTACACCGATAAACTCAAAGTGATCCACGTCAGCACGCATATTTCTCTGCGGACATTCCTGGATACGCTCAGCCAGGCGCGCGTTGAAACGGTAATCAGAATTGCCGATACGTTTTTGCGCCGGGTCGGTTATAGCCAGCCGCGTATTGCGGTTGCGGGCGTTAACCCACACGCGGGTGAAAATGGGTTGTTCGGAGATGAGGAAATTCGCGTGCTGACACCGGCGATTGACGCGATGAAGGCGCAGGGCATAAACGTCTATGGCCCGTGCCCGCCGGACACCGTATTTATGCAATGCAATGAGGGCATGTATGACATCGTTGTGGCTATGTATCATGATCAAGGCCATATTCCGCTCAAGTTGTTGGGCTTCTACGACGGCGTAAATATTACCGCAGGCTTACCGTTCCTGCGCACCTCAGCCGATCATGGCACGGCCTTTAACATTGCCTGGACCGGTAAAGCGAATCCCGAAAGTATGGCTATCTCGATTGATATGGCGCTGCAAATTACGCAAGCATAGCGTTGTGCGGGAAGGGAGGCTCAGGGTGACATGATTGCGTTGCCCTGCATACGGCTTCTGGGCGGCTGTGCAAACCTTCGCGATAAAACAGGCACCTGAACCGATATAACCTTAATACAGCGACGCGTCGGGAAACGGGTGTCTGTCATCGCATGCGGGTGCAATATCAATACAGCACCGTATCGGGCTGGTTTCCAAAATGCTCCGGCTCCACAGAGGCATAACTGACAGCCTTACCACGTACACGTCGAATAACGCCAGATGGGGGAATAAAAAGCGTTCAGCGTTAATGTCCCGCCAGTCAAATACGGCGTTGAGTTTCTGCCTGATTTCCGTTTTGTCCGTAGCGAAATAGCTCACCCTCAAACCCGAGTGCTCTTAAACCCATTGGTGCGATTAAGTCTTTTTATACATGACGCCTGATGAGGTCGGCCCTTTTTAAAAGCATTCTTTCGGATTTTTTTAAATTTTGGTTATTCACCCGCATCGCAAAACAGCGTGCTAATACGCATCAGCCTGTTCGAAGGTTAATTCTTCTGTAGTGCCATTAATATTTATAGTTATAAAGAAGTTATGATTTTTATTTTCTTTGTTAATTAATACAATTTTGCCAAAAGACATAATTGCCATTCATCACATTTTTTAATTATAACTGGTATGGTAGTGGAACAATTCTGCCGCTGACGATAGGCTTCCCGCACCAATTCTGTTTTAAAAACTTTCCTTTTGCCGTGGTGTTCTCAGGCGCTTGATCCAAACGGCGCCGCACAGGAAAACATCAAGGCGATCTCCAGGTGCTGCCGTTATTTAACGTCAGTGTCCACGCAGCTAATAAAAAATAAGGTGAGAAAGAAATGCAAACTACCCTACTGAATGCGAAGGCGACGGTTCCAAAATGGAACAGGAATAAGCTCGTCCCGCGTATTGTCCATCTTGGATTCGGTGCTTTTCATCGGGCTCATCAGGCGGTCTATGCCGATGTTCTTGCAGCAGAACATAACAGCGACTGGGGCTACGTCGAAGTTAATCTCATCGGCGGGGAACAACAGATTGCCGATCTGAAACGTCAGGGATTATTGTACAGCGTGGCAGAAATGTCGGCTCATGGCTGGGAAGGGCGCGTAATTGGTGTGGTGAAGCAGGCGCTTCACGCTCAGGTCGATGGAACCGAAGCCGTACTTCACGCCCTGTGTCAGCCCGAAATTGCCATCGTTTCCTTAACGATTACCGAGAAAGGCTATTGTCATTCACCGGCAACGGGCGAGCTGATGCGCGACCATCCTCAGATTGTCGCTGATCTGGCTCAGCCTCACCAGCCGCTTTCTGCGCCAGGGATCATCGTTGAAGCACTGGCGCGTCGCAAGGCTGCTGGTCTGCCTGCGTTTACTGTGTTGTCCTGCGACAATATTCCAGAAAACGGAAAAGTGATCGGTCAGGTCGTGCGTGCTTTTGCCCGACAACGTGACAACGACCTGGCAGACTGGATTGAACAGCAGGTGACGTTCCCTTCAACCATGGTGGACCGTATCGTACCGGCGATGAATCCGCAGAGTCTTGACGCGATCGCGGCGCTTATTCAGGTGGCCGATCCCGTCGCGGTAGCCTGTGAGCCCTTTCGCCAGTGGGTTATTGAGGATAATTTCGTCGCAGGGCGGCCGGCATGGGAAAAAGCCGGTGCAGAGTTAGTCAAAGACGTGCTGCCTTACGAAGAGATGAAACTGCGTATGTTGAACGGCAGCCATTCATTTCTGGCTTACCTGGGCAACCTTGCGGGTTATGAGCATATTTATGACTGTATGCAGGACCCGCACTTTCGCCTTGCTGCACGACGCTTAATGTTGACAGAACAGGCACCGACGCTGACCGTTAAGAACGTTGATTTGATCGATTATGCCGATCGGCTGATTGCACGCTATGAAAATCCCGCGCTACAGCATCGTACCTGGCAAATTGCGATGGATGGCAGCCAGAAGTTACCGCAACGTTGGTTACATTCCGTTTGCTGGCACCTCAAGCGCGGCAGCCGTTTTGATCTGCTTGCATTAGGTATTGCCGCATGGATGCGCTATGTCAGCGGTAAGGATGACCAGGGAAAAGAGATTGAGGTCTGCGATCCTTTATTGGCGTCTATACGAACCGCCGTTGACGGCAGCGTAGAAGGGGAGGCGAGGGTAAAAGCGCTGTTAGGACTGGAAGCTATATTCGGCCACACGCTGCCCGATAATCCCTGTTTTGTGCAGCAGGTGGTTAAGTCCTATCTCCATCTACTGGACAAAGGGGCAAAACAGACTGTCGCTGACCTGATGGCTGACGTGTCAGCAGTCTGATGACCAGGCAAACCACATAAAGTGGTTTGCCTGGTGCATTACAAATTGTCGTTTAAATTGGCTGTGCTCTTGCTGCCTGTTCGTGTATCAGGGTGCAGCACCTCTGAAAACCAGTTCACAACCAGGCGGATGACGTCAGGTTGATACCAGACCTCATCACCATGTTCTGCACCTTTCACCACGACGTACTCAACCTTATCACCTGCCTTTTTCAGCGCATCAAAGAGTTGCGCACTTTGATGCGGTGAAACGAGTGAATCTTTGTCACCGTGCATAATCAGGAAAGGCGGTTTGGGGTTCGCAAGATGGCCCATGGGACTTGCCTGACGGGCTTTATCAGGATCATCCATGACAGACGCGCCTGCAAAATCGTGGAAGGCCGGTCCATGAATCAAAAGGGCTTCAGTGACGGCCGGTGAGGCATGGACCTGTTGATTCTCTTCAGAGAAGCCTTCACCAATATTGCGTAAATCTGAAATACCGTAAATCGTGGCGGCGGCCTGGACGTCAGATGATGTTTCTGTGAAATCACCCTGATCGAAAGCGGTCTGACCATTTGTCATGCCCAGCATTTGTGCCAGCCAGCCTCCTGCCGAATCGCCTAAAACACCAATACGATGAGGATCGATACCGTACGTTTCTGCGTGCTGTCTCAGATAGCGTACGGCCGCTTTCCCGTCAACAACCGGCGCAGGGAAGGTATCCGGTACAACACGATATTCAGCTGCGGCCACAACAAAACCGGCTTCTGCCAGCGCCATGCGCATCTGAATAAATTTCTCATGGTCGGCACTGGTAAACCCCCCGCCCGGAAAATAAACAATTGCGGGTTTGACTGCATCGGTGCGGGGCACCAGTAATGACATGTGAAGCGGTCTGACCGATCGTAGCGTTGTAATCTGCGAATAAACCACGCCAGTGATCGCATCAATCTGGTTGCGCACAGGGTGGACTACAATCACCTTTGCGCCTTCACGGTATCCGGTCAGTTCAGTATTTTTCGTTGCCATCGCGTTACTCATCGTCATGATTACGGCCAGTCCCCAATAAAAAAAGTGTGGCATACATTCATAATTATTCCCTGAGACGTTGAAAGAAAGTATGAATTGTTAAGGGTTTTTAAAAGGTTGCAGGGGCGTTCAGCCTTTGCCAGCAGACGGTAGCGCATAAGGCATAGCGCGGTGTTGAGCAAGATTATGAAAGCGAAGGTTTTATGGGGGTTGGTTACGTGTGTTCCGCGAAAGTGGATGTTTGACCAGAAAATTTAATGGGTTCTCAGGCACCGTCGTGGGCATTACGCTGCGCCCACCGGGTCCGGTATCTGACGGACCAGACGCAGGTAATGTCTGGTCCTGAGTGGTTAACGAATCACGATCGTCAGCAGGATGAGGATGGCCGCTATGGCAACAACCTGAATAAAAATCTGGTTAAGCGTGAACTTGCGCATTGCCTTCCCTCACTGCGTCAGTATTTGCCAAATACCTGCCGACATCACGATAAAGCCGACAAAAAGAAAGATCAGGGTTATCGCGGTTTCGGATGAACGATTCATAGTATTCCTCCCTGGTTAATGATGAGCGCCTGACCCTACTGTGCAGAAAGCAACAAATCGGGGCAGGACAGGTCTGTTTCATGGCTTCAGGCAGAGCAGGGGCTCACCGGTTTCCGGTAAAGGCGTAAAGCCGCCTCACTCAAAAAGGGGTTAGCGCGTCACAGGAACAGCGTGAGGTCTGCCAGTACGTCAGTGGTGTGGTTCCGTTGTGCAAGGCAGGGGTGCCGCATTGCCGTTCCGCGTTTAAAAACGCTTTACGGATGCCTTACAGCAAGGATGCCGTCCATCCGGGAGGCGGGAATAGCGCATTTTTGAACATAAACATGACGGTGGTCCTTATGGTCTGATTCATGATTAACCGGACAAAAGGCCAGTCATCGCGACGGGAAGCCTGCTGTCGCCCCTGGGCGAGCAAAACCATCACGAAAGCGTTTTACTCACCGGAGGGTGAAAAGAAGGTTATCCCGTCACAGGGCGTCCGAATGAATCTGCACGTAGTGTAATCAGGTTACACAATGCGTCAAAGCACGAACCGCCAATGTGTGAGGATTGGTTTAGGTTAACTCGCGGGGTGCTTCGTCCATGACTGAGACGATTCACAACAATTGAGGGCCGCTGGCCATGCGTAACTGCGACGGCGTCGATCCGGTCACCTGCTTAAACCGGTTACTGAAATGGCTCAGTGAGTTAAAACCATTCTCCAGTGCAATCTCGGTTAACGACAATGATGTCGATACGATCATCTGACGCGCGTTTTCCATCCGGCGCTTCATCACGTACTGGTGAGGTGCAACGCCGAGTGACTGACGAAACATCCGGGCAAAATGATATTCACTCAGACTGGCCTGGCTGGCGAGAACGTTCAGAGTAAGGGGCAGAGCCAGGTGCGCATCAATAAACGCCAGGGTATTGCGCAACACATAGGGAGCAAGTCCGCCCGTGACAGAGGGAAGCCGCCACTGGACACACGAATAGTGTTGAATCAGATGGGTTAACAACAACGTGCTGGCGGTGCTCAGCATCAGCTGATTGGCTGGCTGCTGCCAGTCGCAGCTAAGTAAAAACTGGCGATACAACGCCGTAATCGTGTCATCACTGGCAAAAATCTTTTCATCGAGGGATAACGAGGCCGGGCTGCGATCCCAAATCTTTTCACCGACCTCTCGCAGGTGCTCATCTGTGCAGTAGAGATGCACGAAGGAGAGATCGCTGCGTACATCCCAGGTCGATTCACTGTGCTGCGGCATCAGGCAAAATTTATTCGGTCCGCCGCCGTTGCGCCATCCGTTTGCCGTTTTGTGGTAACTCTCATAACCATCAGCAATATACAGGCTGAGCGTATGATGATTGCTGTTAACGGTAACGCGGTCTTGTTTGTTGTGCCAGGCGGCCAGTCGGATGCCCGAATTAAGTATCACCGATTCCCGCAGCACGGCCTTTTTTTGACGCAGTGTTTCAAAGGTGTCGTAAACGCGAGACATGGCATGCTTCCGCTTGATAAACAGAGGTCCAGTCTAGGATGACAGACGTCAGGTAGCCAGATGTATCACGCTAAAATGCGCAAGATTTTGCAACCCGACCGCAACATGATGAAAGCCGACCCCTCGCGATTACGTCACAGTGAAGAGAGTCTGAGGCAGAGGGATAACGATGAACGCAATACTTTACGCCATTGTGGTCGTGATTTGGGGAACAACCTGGATCGCTATTTTTTTACAGCAGGGGCCTGTAGATGTCACGGTTTCGGTATTCTGGCGGTTTGCCATCGCCAGCGTCATTATGCTGATCCTGTTAACGCTGCTGGGACGCCTGCGCCGCCTGGCATGGCAGGACCATCTGTTTTGTCTGATCCAGGGATGCTGTGTGTTTTGCTTTAATTTTTGGTGTTTTTACACGGCTGCGGCTTACATTAATACAGGCCAGGAGTCGGTGATTTTTTCGATGGCCGTGCTCTATAACGCGGTAAACAGTTATATTTTCTTTGGCCAGCGCCCACGCCCCCGTTTCTGGTTTGCCGCCGCACTGGGATTAACCGGCATGGTCGTCCTGTTCTGGCACGATCTGCATATCAGCGACTGGAACAGTACCGCGCTCATGGGAATGGGGCTGTCAGCACTGGGTACCTTTGGTTTTTCATTAGGCAATATGATCAGCCTGCGCCATCAGCGTCGGCATCTTGAGACGATGACCACCAACGCCTGGGCCATGTTTTATGGTGCCCTCGTTATGGGCCTTATCGCTATTATTCGTGGTGCCAGCTTCTCACCGCAATGGACCTTCACTTATCTCGGTGCCTTACTTTACCTGGCGGTGTTTGGTTCCGTCATTGCTTTCTGGGCTTATTTCACCCTGATCAAACGCACAAGTGCGGGCAAAGCCGCCTACACCACACTTATGTTCCCTCTGGTCGCGTTATCGTTCTCCACACTTTTTGAAGGCTATACCTGGCAAAGTCATAGTGTGGCCGGCTTGCTACTGATTTTAAGCGGTAACCTGGTAATGTTTGCCCGCCCCATGCAGTGGTTCAGGCGTAAAGCGCTGACAAACGCGCATTAGCTGTTTATGCGCGCGGCGGTGTGCATTGCGGTTGCAGTTGATAGACGTAAGCGGTGACAGTGTCACCGTTTTCAAGAGTCACTTCCGTCCTGAGGCGATCGTACCCGTCTTCAAATTCGTCCAGCATGGGCCAGTATGATAAGAGATTATCAGAACTAAAAACGTAACCCTCAACGCGCGGACCTCGGCTATCCAGCACCAGACCAGGAAAGCCTGCGGCTGCCCCGCACCCCTGAGGATAGAAAATGCCGCTTACAAAGCCTGCCTGCCAGTTGCCTCCGACCCTGTCGAGAATGTGGGCATTACTGTGGCCCGGGCGCAAAGTGCCATAAACGAATAACCTTTCCATCATTATCTCTGTGTAAAAACCGCTACCTTAGCTGCACGAACTGCGGTTGTCATTATGGAGAACGTTCTATTTTAACGCACAGGCGGTGCGTAGCAATATGCGCTTATTATCATGGATTTATATTTTAATGAAACAACCTGTTCACATTTAACCCTATAGTTTCTGTTAGTGACAAAATATCCCGCCATAGTCGCTGTTTTCTTTTTTTCAAGGTTCTGGAAATAAAATTACGTTGTAAAGCCGGTTAGTTATTTGCCGATAAAGGCCTGTGAAAATAATTGTAGTTTTTACCTATCCGGGGGAGTTTTTTCTATGACAATCACGCAGCGTTTAGTGCTGGCATTTTCTTTGCTTGCTTTATCACTTTGTGCGCTTGTTGCTGTTTCTTTATCTGTGATTTCGGGCTTTCAGTCGCGCTTTGAATATGTTCAGGTTAATGCTATTCCCAGCATTAAAGATCTGAATAAGTCAATTAGCGCAACTAACCAACTGGGGCTGGCCCTGTATCGCCATCAGACGGCGACAGACAGCGCTAAGCAGGCTGAAGCAGAACAAAAAATTAATACCATTATTAATAACATCAAGTCATTAAATGATTATTATATGGCGAATGATATTTCCAGTGATGAAGATAAAGAAATGACCGTTGGGGCCAATCGTAACCTCGATGCGGTCCGCAGCGCGTTACCTGCTTTTCTTGCTGCGTCACGTAGCCATAATAATGAACTGTCACTTTCTCTCCTGCAAAGTGACAATGGCATTGGCGCTGCCGCACGTAAAATGGAGTCTGATTTCACTAAACAAATTGAGCTGAACATTCAGATTGGTGATGCACTCAGAGCACAGAATAATCAGATTTATTCTAAGACCGTCTGGATGATGACCTGTGCCTCACTGTTGGTTATTTTGCTGCTCGGTGCGTTCTCAATAAATATTATTGTTGGCATTAAACGTAGCCTTACCAGCATCAAAGATACCATGGCTGAAGTGAGCAGCAATTTGGATCTGACACGCTTAGCGCCGGTGTTGAGAAAGGATGAGATTGGTCAAACGGCTATGGCGTTTAATGATCTGCTTAAGCGTGTATCGACTACGCTGCTGTCAGTCAATCATGCGGCGCAATCCGTCAGCACAGGATCGACGCAGATTGCGGCTGGCAACGAAGATTTGTCATCTCGCACTGAGCAACAGGCCGCCTCGCTGGAAGAGACATCGGTTAGTATGGCTACGCTCAGCGATACCGTACGGCAAAATGCCGAGGGCGCAGTCCAGGCCAGCAACCTGGCCAATAACGCCAATAAACTGTCCAGGCAGAACGGCGAAGCCGTGAGTCAGATGCTGACCACGATGGATGAAATTCGCGGTAGCTCAGCCAAAATATCTGATATCACAGGGCTGATCGAAGGTATTGCATTTCAGACGAATATTCTGGCCCTTAACGCCGCCGTTGAAGCTGCCCGTGCGGGTGAGCATGGCCGTGGTTTTGCGGTCGTGGCATCAGAAGTTCGCAATCTGGCACAACGTTCGTCATCCGCGGCTCGTGAAATTAAAGAGTTAATCACCACGTCTGTTTCGCAGGTTGAACAGGGGCTGACGCAGGCAACAAGCGTAGGCAGTAACTCCGATAACGTGGGCCATGCTATTCAGCAGGTTGCCGATCTGGTTAATGAAATTGCCGCTGCTACAGCCGAGCAAAGCAAAGGCATTGAGCAGGTGCACCAGGCTATCGGCCAGATGGATGAGGTCACGCAGCAGAACGCCTCCCTGGTTGAGGAAGCTTCATCTGCATCCAAATCTTTACAGGAGCAGGCGGAAACGTTGTCGAGACTGGTGTCAACGTTCAAAGTTAACGAGAGCGTCACGCAGGTGGCAGTATCGTCCCCTGTAGCCGTGAGCTATGCATCGCCTGTGTTAAAAAGACCGCAACTGAATGCCACCGGTGCAGACAAGGTTAACTGGGAAAGTTTCTGATGCGCTGTCACTGGGCCTGATCACTTCAGGCCCAGAACACGAGCGCTGCGATATCGCAGCGCTTTCTTATTGATATGCGTTTTGCGTGGCGAAAAGCCTTGTTTTTGGCGCATGAGACGCGTTTCTCTCTTTCGATGCACGCTAGTGATACTGTGCAGGCCTTGTGCGCCATTCATGCCCTCCATACCCGGACCGTATGCCTCATTCCGTTGCGCACTGCGATCAGTAACCCAGTGACAATATTCGCCGCCCTCATTTGCGCGATCGGGGCGCGCCGCGGTTTTCCCATGCCATTATCAGGCTGAGTGAGGCAGGCAGCAGGGTCAGCGTGACCAATGTGCCGGTGATCAGCCCACCGATGATCGCGAATGCCATTGGCCCCCAGAAAACCTGATGTGAAATAGGTAACATGCCGAAGATTGCCGCGCAGGCAGTGAGCAGGATGGGGCGCGCCCGGTGCAGTGCGGCATGGCGGATGGCGTCACCCTGTGCCATGCCAGCCTGCGCATGGCTGTCTACCTCGCTGATCATGATTACGGCGTTACGGATAATCATGCCCGCCAGCGCAATGATGCCCAGCAGTGCGACAAACCCCATCGGCGTGCCACCCGGTAACATTGCCAGGACAATCCCCGGCAGGCCGAAAGGTGCCATCAGCAGCGCAAGCAGCATTCTGGAGAACCGCTTCAACTGCAGCATCAATAACACAAGCATGCAGCACAGGGTGACCGGCAAAACGGCAAACACTGAACTGTTACCTTTATTCGACTCGGCGACGGTTCCACCTTCTTCAATGGCGTAACCTGCGGGCAAGGTTGCCCGCAGAGTATCCAGGCCAGGTCTCAGTTGATCAGACACCGTTTCGGCCCGTTGCTCAGGTGCAATATCGGTTTGCACGGTGATATAGGGCAAACGCTGTCGTCGCCAAATCACCGGATCGTCGAGCTGCCATTTCAGTGTGGCGACCTGCCCAAGCGGAATTTTTTGCCCGGAAGCTGTGTTGAGCATCAGGCTGTCTAAGATGGCTGTGTCCTGTCGTTCCCGATCGTTGCCGCGCAGAACCACATCTATCAGCCGGTTATGATCGCGAACCGTGGTCACGGTACTGCCGGACATGACAGTATTCAGTGTGGAAGCAATGCTTTCTGAGGAGACGCCGACGGCCCGTGCAGCAGTCTGGTTTACCTCAACATTGATTTCCCGCTCGGGCTCGCCAGCCGTCATATTTACCTCACGCGTATTCGGCGAACGCGAAAGTTGAGCAGCCAGTTTTTCCGCGATGTCCCGTACTTTGCTGTAGTCAGGGCCGGTGACGCGGTATTTCAATGGCCAGCCGACGGGTGGGCCCAGTTCGAGAGGGGCCACACGGGCAGTCAGATCGCTGAAATCCCGCGCCAGTGTCGCCTCCAGGCGGCGTCGAACGCGATCGCGCGCTTCCAGGTTCTTAGTCACCACAACCAGTTGCGCCACATTTTCATTGTCCAGCAAGACTTCCATGGGCAAATAAAACCGCACGGCACCTGCGCCGACATAGCTGGAGAAGTGATCGACATCGTGATCGGCGCGCAACAGGGTTTCCAGCTGTGCGGTACGCCGTGTCGTTTCACTTTGAGAGGCATTTGCCGCCAGCGAAAGATTCACTAACAGCTCGGGACGATCGGACGCGGGGAAGAATTCGCCCTGCATCAATGTAGTGCCTGCAATCCCCATTCCCAGCAATAACAAGGCGCTTATCACGGTTGTCCAGCGGTAGTGTAAAACCCGATCAAGCAGACGACGATAGCAGCGGGCCATCAGCCCGGGAGGTGGTGATGGGGCTGTCACCTGCTCAGTTAACAGCCAGGTGCCGATAACCGGGGAAAACAGAATCGCCACGACCCAGGAGCACAGCAGCGAGATCAGCACGACTGCAAAAAGGGAGTAACAATATTCACCGGCGCTGGAGGCCGCAAAACCGACCGGAATAAAACCGGCGATCATCACCAGCGTTCCCGTCAGCATAGGAAAAGCGGTGGTTTTAAACGCAAAGGTTGCGGCCTGCGCTTTGCTGTCTCCCGCCTCAAGGCGGGAAACCATGGTTTCAACCGTGATCATGGCATCATCGACCAGTAAACCCAGCGCAATAATGAGAGCCCCCAGCGAAATGCGTTGGAGGCCAATACCGGCCACTGTCATGCCGACGAATGTCATGGCCAGAACGAGGGGAATCGCAGCGGCGACCACCAGCCCGGCACGGAAACCCAGCGAGAAAAACGAGATTGCCAGAACGATCAGTACCGCTTCCGCCAGCACCCGCACAAAGCCACTGACGGCGGTTTTAACAACGGTGGATTGATCGGCGATCTTCACCATCGTGATACCGTGCGGGAGCTGGGCGGCAATCGTCTCCATGCGCGCATGAATGGCCTGACCAAATTTCAGCATATTACCCGTCGGGGCCATGGAGATGGCCAGGCCAATGCCAGGCTCGCCGTTGACCCGGAAGGTTGACGCTGGCGGTTCAGCAGGCTGAAGCGTTATCGTGGCAATACTGGTCAGCGGGATAAAGCGCTGGCCGATATGTAAGGTAATGGCCTTAAGGTTATCAGCCGAGGTCAATGCACCACTGACATGAAGTGCAATATTTTCTTTATCAGTGCGTATTACACCTGCGGGCGCAACGGCATTTTGCGCGGCCAGAGCATCACTTACCTCCCGAAGCGTAAGGCCCATGCCCGCTAACTGCCGTGGCGAAAACGCGATAACAATGTGTTCTTCCTGTTCGCCGGGCAGGGTAATTTTACCCATGTCTGGCACATCCATCAGGCTTCGACGGATCTCATCGACTTTATCCCGCAGTTCTCGCGGACTGAAGCCATCGGCCGTAAAGCCATAAATCGTGCCATAGGTGTCGCCAAATTCGTCATTAACAGCGGGACCCTGAACGCCTTGTGGAAGCGATGAGGCGATATCCTGCATTTTTTTCCGAATCTGGTACCAGATAGTCGGGACCTGATCCGGCGGCGTATCATCACGCAGGTTAACAAAGATGACCGCCTTTCCCGCCCGGGTTTCACTCTCGATAAAATCCAGGAACGGCGTTTCCTGCAGTTTTTTTTCCAGCGTATCCGTCACTAACTGCATCGTATCTTCCACCGTGGCACCGGGCCATTGTGCGGACACGACCGCCGTTTTGATGGTAAACGCCGGATCTTCATTACGGGGCAGATCGATATAGCTCAGTACGCCCGTCGTCATCACCAACAGCATGAAAAACACCACCAGTTGCTGATGTGCTAACGCCCAGGCAGAGAGATTAAAGCGGGCTCTTTCAGCCGATCTTCTCATTTTTCATCCTCCCCGGACTGTACCCGCTCTCCCGGCAAGAGCGTTTTCACGCCTGCGGTGACTATACGCTCACCCGGTATCACGCCGGCACTGAGATAGATATGTTGGGCATCGAAGCGCGCCAGCGTGACCGGCCTGAGTGAAAGCTGATGGGACTGGGTGTTCACCACAAAAACGGCGGGACGATCGCCGGCACGCGTGAGAGCGCTGGCGGGCAGGGTGACAACCTGTTCGGCTTTACCGGGAAAGGCCCCCACGACGGTCGACCCCAACGCCATAGCGACCGGCGGTTGCGGCAGCATGATACGTAGTCGCCAGGTGCGGGTCTGTGGATCGGCCTGCGGACTGATATCGCGAAAATGCCCCTGTGTCTTTATCGCAGGGTTCGATAACAACGTAATGCTGAAGGGCGTGGAGGAGGCGTACTCCGCCAGCGAGGGTTCAGCAAGGTCAAAGACAGCATCGCGATCGCCATCAGCAGCAAGCGTCATTACGGACTGCGCGGCGCTTACCACCTGACCCGGCTGGACATTGACGGCGGTAATAACACCGGCGCGCGGAGCAGTAAGCTGCGTCCAGTTGAGATTATCCTGGGCATTTTTAAGCGCGGCTTCACTGCTCTGACGCCGGGAAACGGCCGCCTGCCAGTCACCTTTTGCACTGTCTAACTGCGAACGGGAAATGGCCCCACCGGGCATCAGCTGCTGCATACGACGCAGCGTAAGTGCGGCAACATGTTCTGAGGCGCGCGCACTCGCCAGATCGGCAGTGGCACTGCTGAGCTGGTTTTGAGCGGCATTACTGTCTAAGGTCGCCAGAACCTGACCGGCATTCACATGCTGTCCAATGTCCGTGGTGCGGGTAATGACGCGGCCATCCAGCCTGAAAGCCAGCGAAATTTCTTCATGGGCACGAATTTCACCCGTCTGCGTCATCAATCCACCGCTGGAGAAGGGCGGAACCAGTACTGTCCGCACGGGACGAGGCGCCTCACGCGCAGGCGGCGCTTCCTCCCGACAGCCTGACAGGATAAGCATGCCTGCCACGACAAACAGTGACGGTAACACATAACCCGTAAAGCTCAGATGACGCAGCGCCTGGCGGGCAAAAGCGGGAATAAAATCTGTCATAACCGTATTCCTGAAATGAGACAGGCTCATTTAAAACGGGTTATGTCCAGAAACCTTCGATGAATTATCAAGAAATGGTCAAGGCAGACAAAAAAGCCTGTCCAGGCCAGCACGCACTCAGGTTGATCGCGTGTCGTCAGATAAAGGCAAAACGATTGTAATCTTCAGTCCGCCGTCCGCAGGCAAACGTGCAAAAATCTCCCCACCGTGCGCCTCTACGATAGCCTTCGCAATAGACATGCCGAGACCGCTTCCGCCGGAATGCCGTGCGCGCGACGATTCTGCCCGGGTGAAACGGTCGAAAATGACAGGCAGAAACTGAGGATCCACGCCCGGCCCATAGTCACGAAACTGCAGTGTGACAGCGGCGGGCGAGGGATGAGCGGTCACAGAAAACCGTTTCCCCTCTACGGCATAGCGCAGTGCATTTTCCGTCAAGATGGTTACCACCTGGCCCAGCCGGGAGACATCGCCAGTGAAAGAGAGTTGGCCGGGTGACTGCACCTCAATCACCATCTGTTCGGCTTCAGCCTGAGGCGCCAGCCACGCTGTACGTTCGCGTAACAGCTCGGTAAGGTTAAACCGGCTCAGGCTGAGCGTAAGCTGGCCAGCTTCCGCTAACGATAATAAGTGCAGTTCATCCGTCAGGCGGCTCAACTGCGTCAGCTGCTTCATGATCATGGAGAACTGCTGAGGTTCCGGCGCAAATACGCCGTCGACAATGCCTTGTAAGCGGCCAATGGCTGCGGTGAGTGGCGATCGTAGTTCATGAGCAATGGCAACCTGCGAAGCTTTAAGTTCGCGTTCGTAACGGGCTAACTGCTGGGTCATCAGATTAAAGTCTTCCGTAAACCGCACTAATTCCTGTGGCGCGCCGTCGACCTGACCGACCGATGTGCCGAATTTCCCCTGTGCCACATCGCGTGCCGCATTCGCCAGCTGACTAAACTGTTTCGCCAGCGGTCGGGCGAAGCGCAGCCCCATTACAATAAAGAACGGAATCACCACGGCGACCAGCACGGCGACCGTCAGCCAGTCAGCCGAGGCGATTGACGGGTCGGAAAAGCCGACGCCCCACCACTGATCGACAATCTGATGAAAGCGAGCCGGTGCCTGCTCCGGGTGTAACCGTATGCGGGAAAACTCCGCCCAGACGTCCGCAGGCATGCGAGAGTAAACCCAGAGCATTTGCAGCGCGAAACGCAGCCACATGCAAAACGCGATAAGGATGACGCTTCCCAGACCGATTATCAAAATACGGATGCAGATCCAGCGCCACATTGAGTCGTGCGTTTTTAGTTTCATGGTTGTCTGAACCTGTAACCCACACTGCGAACCGCAGGTAAAATATCTGACATGCCTGCGGCTTCCAGTTTGCGTCGCAGGTTATAAACATGGGTATCAACCACGCGCTCAAGCGCATCACTTTCAGGCAGGCAGTGTTCAAGCAAGAATAAGCGACTAAACGGGCGGGTTGGGGCGCGCATCAACGTCACCAGAATCGAAAACTCCGTTGGGGTCAGATCGAGCCGCTGAATGCCCTGTTCATTTTTTACTACCGCTGTCAGCGATTCAGTGTCGACTTCCAGGCCCGCCCAACACAATGTGCTGTCGGGGACGGTACTTTGTTGGGTGCGACGTAAAACGGCCTGAACACGTGCGACGGCCTCGCCAGGATGGTAGGGTTTCACCACATAATCATCTGCACCATAGCGTAATGCGCCGATCCTGTCGGGGGCATCTCCCATCGCTGTCACCATAATCACTGGTGTATTTCCCCTGCGTCGAAGGGCCGCCAGAACTTCCGTGCCGTTCATGACGGGCAGCATCACATCAAGCAGGATGAGATCGGGCTGCCAGCGTTGCGCGTGGTCAAGTCCTGTCATTCCATCGCCAGCAATCATCACCGTGTAGCCTTCACGTTTAAGATAGGCTTCAAGTACGCCGGCTGCATCGGCATCATCTTCGATAATCAGTACACGTTTAGACTTCATTGGGGCCACTTTGACTTTTTCTCCCTCATTTCCCGGATGTGCCCGCACCGCTTTATTGGCATGTCAGCCGTGTCGTCTGCATTTAATGTGATTAAGCAAAACGATAATAACCTGAAAAAATCTGCAAGACATGGTCAGTTTAATGTCGGCTGGAGGAAGAGAAGGGAATGCGCAGGATGCCAGAGAGAGGAACAATACGCCTAATGAAAAAAGGTGATGAAAAAGGGCTCGATCAGAAATAATGAACGGACATCAGACGTTTTTTCAGGTTGTTACCAAACGGCTGCCAGGCGGAGTCAGACGTTTACGTTTAAGGCATTACGGGGGTTACTCATTGTGGGGAATGTCTGCGATGCCGATGCGTTAGCGCTGGGCAGAAAACATGACACTGTCACTTTTAGGGTGAGCGGTTTGCTCAGGCAAGACTGGCATGGTGCCGGGCAGGAAGTGGTTACGGGCAGGCCAGGTGACGTTCATACAAGGCTGTCCGACTGATACGATGAAAAACCGCCCGGTTTAATAACGCCGCCGCGTAATGTCTGGCGCAAACCTGATCGGTCGCGTGATTTATCGCTTCTGTGCAAGGCCGCCCCACAGCAGCCTTCATCTGCTACGGGGCGGCCAGCATGAATCCGTATTTACCCTTTATGGCACGCGACGCGATCGTAACCGGTAAGTGCGGATTTCGCCGTCGCTTTACGCTTTCTGCTGTTAACTTTGGGCAGCCAGATTTTAAATTGCTCCGCCAGTTGCTTCGCCTGTTGTTCATCCGTGGTACGACAGATAAACAGTTTACTCTTGGTTTGATTGGTCACATCGGTGGCATAAATTTCGTAACTTCCGCCACGGTGATCGTATTCAATATCCGTGAAATGCATGTGTGGCCACAGGCCCGTTCTGACCTCAAACTTGCTCAATTCCATAATTTTTACCGTTTTTGTTTTTTGCTGTGATGAATGTCGTTCCCCTGGTCGGGCCACTAAATGTAGAACAAATTCGGATTTGTGCCAGCCGACAACATTATTTTTCACTGCCAGTCTTAATTTTTTATAAAAACAGCGTGTTACCATGACATTATGTCATTAAAAGGAGAAAACGATGATTGTCAGAACCTGGCATGGTTGTGTCCCTCAGCAGCACGCAGAGGCATTTTTTACGCATCTACAGAAGACGGGCGTGCAGCATGCAGAATCGGTACCCGGTAACACAGGCGCTTTTATTCATCAGGTTGCACAGGGAGAGTGGCAGCATTTCTTTCTGGCCACATACTGGCGGGATCTGGCGGCAGTAAAGGCGTTTGCTGGCGAGGATTACCCGGTGGCAGTTACCTATGCGGATGACGAACAGTTTGGGTTGATCTCCGATCCCTATGTCTTTCACCATCAGGTCAGCGAGGTGGTCGCGCTGTAATGTTTTTTCAGTCTAAGACCTGACAAAAACGCAGCAGGTAGCCATCTGGATCCTGAACCAGTAACGCCTGCTGGCGTTCATATTTCTCACCCGTATAGTAGGCGTTTTCGCTAAGTGGTCGGAACAAGGGCGTGCCCGTTTTCACCAGGCGCGTGTGAAGCTGCTGAATACTGGAGACTTCTATCTGGAAGTTAATACCGCGTCCCAAAGGATACTGCATCTCTGCGGTGTGCCAGCCCGCGTCATGCTGCTGTTCAATCATTAATTGCGCTTCACCATAACAGAGATAAGCGAAGTCTGGGTGAATGCGTCTTATTCTCACAGTAAACCCCAGTTCATCGACATAAAACGCAAAGGATCTGGCAAAATTAGTGACAGTCAGTTCCGGCACCATCGAATTCCAGAAGCGAGAATCAGCAGGTTCAACTGACGATGTAGTGACGCGTAATTCCTTGTTCATAAGAAAAAAATCTAAAAGTTAGAAAAGTGATCACCGTCACATTATGAGTGCAACGCGTGTATCAAAACACTGACTTTCCCTTAGAAGATGCTATCTGTCAACAATGTAGATACCGCCTGGCAGCATTTGCAGAATGTGCGGTAATCTCTTCATGAAACTGTCAAACATATCTGTTTATTTAATGTGATTAATCTGGTAAACCTAATAAAGATCGTGTCAATTTGTGAATTGAATGAAGCGTTTAATGTTTGGTTAAGGTTACGAGCGTATCATTTGGCATCGTTATGAAGTGAATATTTTTCTAATATTTGACTTCACGATCAGAGGTCAGTGTACTTTGCCTCTTTTCGCGGATTTTAACGGAAAAAAATGAGCATAAGATTACATTTTGGCTGTTTTCATATTTCAAACTTATCCTCTTTCTTCTGGAAAAAAGGCAAAACAGTTTAAGGACATTACTTAATGGCGTTTCTTCCGTTTTCTCGTCCTTCTTTAGGCGAGACTGAATTGTCTGCAGTGCGTGAGGTCTTTGCGTCTGGCTGGATTACGACCGGGCCGAAGTGTGCTGAACTTGAGCGCGCATTTTGCCAGTTAACCGGCAATCAACACGCCATTGCCGTCACGTCTGCTACTGCCGGTATGCACGTCATGTTAATGGCGTTGGGCATCAAAGCCGGTGATGAAGTCATCACACCTTCCCTGACCTGGGTTTCTACGTTAAATATCATCACGTTACTTGGCGCGACGCCGGTGATGATCGATGTGGATATCGACAATCTGATGGTGACCCCTGAAGCTATCGAAGCGGCGATTACGCCGAAAACCAGGGCGATTATCCCTGTCCATTATGCGGGTGCGCCTGCGGATATGGACGCGATCTATGCTATCGGCCAACGCCATGGCATTCCGGTCATTGAAGATGCCGCGCATGCGGCCGGTACCCACTACAAAGGTAAACACGTGGGTGGCCAGGGAAATGCTATTTTTTCCTTCCATGCCATCAAAAACATGACCTGCGCAGAAGGTGGCCTGGTCGTCACCGACGACGCGGCTCTGGCCGATCGCATTCGCAGCCTGAAGTTTCATGGTCTGGGCGTCGACGCGTTTGATCGTCAAACACACGGCCGTCAGCCGCAGGCAGAAGTGATTATGCCGGGCTTTAAATACAATCTGCCGGATATCAGCGCGGCCATTGCGCTGGTTCAGCTGGAGAAGCTCCCCGAAATCAATCAGCGTCGCGCGGCGATAGCGCAACGTTACCTCGATGCCCTTAAAGATACGCCGTTTAAGCCTCTTGTTCCGCCCGCCTGGCAGCATCAGCACGCCTGGCATCTCTTCATTATTCGCGTTGATGAGCAGGCGTGCGGTATGACCCGTGATGCACTGATGCAGGCGCTGAAAGAGCAGGACATCGGCACGGGGCTGCATTTCCGTGCAGCGCATACGCACAAATATTACCGTGAGCATTATCCGCATTTATCGCTGCCTGCCACTGAGTGGAACAGCGAGCGTATTTGTTCCATTCCGTTGTTTCCCGACATGACTGACGATGACGTTGAACGCGTTATCAGCGCACTACGTGGACTGGCTGGGGTTTAAATGTTCGACGATAAAAAGATTGAAAAAGTATCGGTAGTCATCCCGGTTTACAATGAGCAGGAAAGCTTACCGGCATTGATTCAGCGTACCGATGATGCCTGTAAGAGCCTGAACCTGGACTATGAAATTCTGCTGGTCGACGACGGCAGCCAGGATGCGTCCGCGACGATGATCGCCGATGCAGCCTCACTGCCCGGCAGTCATATTGTCGCCGTTTTGCTCAACCGTAACTATGGTCAGCACTCCGCGATTATGGCGGGATTCAGCAATGTCAGCGGCGATCTCATCATCACGCTGGATGCCGATTTGCAAAACCCACCCGAAGAAATTCCCCGTCTGGTGGCCGCCGCTCAGGAAGGCTATGACGTTGTCGGCACGGTACGCCAGAATCGTCAGGACAGCTGGTTCCGTCGTCAGGCATCACGCACCATCAACCAGATGATCCAACGTGTGACCGGTAAATCGATGGGGGATTACGGTTGTATGCTGCGGGCTTATCGCCGTCACATTATCGATGCCATGCTTAACTGCCATGAGCGCAGCACGTTTATCCCGATCCTGGCTAACACCTTTGCGCGTCGTACGATTGAACTTCCGGTTACTCACGCAGAACGTGAACACGGCAGTTCGAAGTACAGCTTTATGCGCCTGATTAACCTGATGTACGACCTTGTCACCTGTCTCACAACCACACCACTACGCATGCTGAGTGTACTGGGCAGTCTGATTGCGATTGCAGGTTTTGCGTTCTCCGTGATCCTGATTCTGCTGCGGCTGTTTCTGGGCGCAGCCTGGGCTGGCGATGGTGTTTTTATGTTGTTTGCCGTCCTGTTTATCTTTATCGGCGCGCAATTTATCGGCATGGGACTGCTGGGTGAATACATTGGTCGTATCTACAACGATGTACGTGCCCGTCCACGCTATTTTATTCAACGTGTTATCAATCCTCAGAAAGACCGTTCTGTACAGGAAACCGAGTAATGAAAACTATCGTCTTCGCTTATCACGACATGGGTTGTGCGGGCATTAATGCGCTGTTGAAAGCAGGCTTCACTATCAGCGCCATCTACACCCATGCCGACACGGCGTCAGAAAATCACTTTTTTGGCTCAGTGGCGCGAATTGCGGCTGAAAATTCAATCCCGGTTTATGCTCCGGATGAGGTTAACCATCCGCTGTGGATCGATCGCATTAAATCAGCAGAACCTGATGTTATTTTCTCCTTCTACTACCGCAACCTGTTGTGTGACGACATTCTGAACTGCGCGAAGCAGGGCGCTTTTAACCTGCACGGTTCACTGCTGCCAAAATACCGCGGTCGTGCGCCATTAAACTGGGCGCTGGTGAATGGCGAAACGGAAACCGGTGTGACCTTACACCGCATGGTGAAAAAAGCCGATGCGGGTGAAATCATCGCGCAACAGCGCATCGCCATTGCTGAAGAAGACAACGCGTTAACCCTGCACCGCAAACTGGTTGACTGTGCCAGTGAGCTGCTGGAAAGCACCTTGCCCGCGATGAAACAGGGCAATATCGTCGGCAAGCCGCAAAACGAAGCGGAAGCCACGGTTGTGGGTCGCAGAACACCAGAAGATGGTCGCATCAACTGGAGCCTGCCTGCTAAGCAAATCAATAATCTGGTCCGTGCCGTTACCGATCCATGGCCGGGCGCGTTTGCGTTTGCCGGCACCACAAAGTTTGTGGTCTGGAAAGCCAAAGTTTTAACGACCGCGCACAACGCTCGTCCGGGAACCGTGCTGTCAGCCGATCCGTTTGTCGTGGCTTGTGGTGAAGGCGCGCTGGAAATCCAGACGGGGCAAACCCCGAACAGCGTTTACATGAACGGTGTTCAGCTGGCGCAACATCTGGGCATGGTAAATGGCGCACTGCTGTATTCTCAGGCTGTGGCCGCCGTGAAGCGTCGCACCCGCGTGTTGATCCTGGGTGTTAACGGCTTTATTGGTAACCATCTGACCGAGCGCCTGCTGCAGGACGACAACTTCGAAGTGTTTGGCCTGGATATTGGTTCCGACGCGATCAGCCGCTTTGTTGGTCATCCGCGCTTCCAGTTTGTTGAAGGCGATATCAGCATCCACTCAGAGTGGATCGAATACCACATTAAAAAATGTGACGTCATTCTGCCGTTGGTCGCTATCGCCACGCCGATTGAGTATACCCGCAACCCGCTGCGTGTCTTTGAGCTGGATTTTGAAGAAAACCTCAAAATTGTTCGCGACTGTGTGAAGTACGGCAAACGTATCATTTTCCCGTCAACGTCCGAAGTGTATGGGATGTGTACCGACAGCAACTTTGATGAAGACCACTCGAACCTGGTCGTCGGTCCGATTAACAAACAGCGCTGGATCTACTCGGTTTCCAAGCAGCTGTTAGACCGGGTTATCTGGGCTTACGGTGAAAAAGAAGGGCTGCGCTTCACCCTGTTCCGTCCGTTTAACTGGATGGGTCCGCGCCTGGACAACCTCAATGCCGCGCGCATCGGAAGTTCGCGTGCCATTACCCAGTTGATTTTAAACCTGGTGGAAGGTTCGCCTATCAAGCTGTTTGATGGTGGCCGTCAGAAGCGCTGCTTTACAGATATCAGTGATGGTGTTGAAGCCCTGTTCAGAATTATTGAAAACAAAAACAATAACTGCGACGGGCAGATCATTAACATCGGTAATCCAGACAACGAAGCGAGTATCAAAGAGCTGGCAGAACGTCTGCTGGAGAGCTTTGAGCGTCACCCGTTGCGTGCCAGCTTCCCGCCGTTTGCCGGTTTCCGTGAAGTGGAAAGCAGCAGCTATTATGGCAAGGGCTATCAGGATGTTGAGCACCGTAAGCCTTCGATCCGTAATGCAAAACGCCTGCTGGGCTGGACACCTGAAGTGCAAATGAATACGACCATCGATAACACTCTCGACTTCTTCCTGCGCACCGTTGAGCTTCAGGACGATAAGGCATGAGGAAAGTCGGTCTACGTGTCGATGTCGATACCTGGCGCGGGACAAAACTTGGCGTGCCCGCGCTGATTGAGGTCTTCAAAAAACACGATGTCCAGTCATCCTTTTTCTTCAGTGTCGGGCCTGACAACATGGGACGCCATTTATGGCGTCTGATGAAGCCGCGCTTTCTGTGGAAAATGCTGCGCTCACGCGCAGCATCGCTTTATGGCTGGGATATCCTGTTAGCCGGGACCGCCTGGCCAGGAAAACAGATTGGGGCAGGGATGCGCGATATTATCCGCATGACGGCCGATTACCATGAAGTTGGCCTGCACGCCTGGGATCACTTCGCCTGGCAAACGTGGGCAGGCGTCTGGAATGAAGAACAGCTTATTCAGCAGATTGCGAAAGGACGGGATGCGCTGGAGGCCATTATCGGCAAACCTGTCACCTGTTCCGCCGTGGCGGGCTGGCGCGCGGATGGTCGTGTTATTCAGGCCAAGCAAACATTTGGTTTTGCGTACAACAGCGATTGCCGCGGTACCGCGCCTTTTCGCCCACTGTTGAGAAATGGCGAGCCGGGTACGGTACAGATCCCCGTGACGTTACCCACCTGGGACGAAGTGGTCGGTCCCACGCTGAGTGCTGAACGGTTCAACGATTACATCCTGGAACAGATCCACGCCGATCAGGGCACCCCGGTGTATACCATCCATGCTGAAGTCGAAGGTATCAGTCAACTCAATGCGTTCGATACGTTGTTACAGCGTGCCCGCGAGCAGGGAATACAATTTTGCCCGCTGAGCGACCTCTTGCCTGACGACCTCGATACATTGCCTGTCGGCAAGGTTGTTCGTGGGCACATTGCTGGCCGGGAAGGCTGGTTGGGTTGTGAGAATTTAACAAGGTAAGCACCATGACTGCCACCAAAAAGACGGTACTACTGGTTTCACTTTTCGTTCTTTATTATTTACTTCCTCTGGAGTTCCGCAATCTCTGGCAGCCTGATGAAACGCGTTATGCCGAAATCAGCCGTGAAATGCTGCAAAACGGCAACTGGATTACGCCGCACTTCTTCGGTCTGCGTTATTTCGAAAAACCCATCGCCGGCTACTGGTTCAATACTGTTGGACAGGCCATTTTTGGTCACAATAACTTCGCCGTCAGGATTGGTTCGGTCTTTTCAACCCTGATGAGCGCCATCCTGATTTACTGGCTGGGTTGTCGCCTGTTTGCTCGCCGTACCGTTGCTCTCACGGCCAGCGTTATCTTTATGACCTCACTTCTGGTCTACGGTATTGGTACTTATGCCGTGCTGGATCCGATGCTGACGTTATGGATGGTTGCGGCGATGTGCAGCTACTGGTTCGCCAGCGAAGCGCAAAATGTGCGGCAACGTATCCTCCGTTATCTGATTTTGGGCTTAGCCTGCGGCATGGGCTTTATGACCAAAGGTTTCCTTGCCCTGGCGGTTCCTGTACTGGCGATCCTTCCATGGGCGATCTGGAACCAGCGTTTTCGGGAACTGGTTATTTATGGCCCACTGGCGATTGTCAGTGCGGCAGCCATCAGTGCACCCTGGGCGATTGCCATTCAGCAGCAACAACCTGATTTCTGGCATTACTTTTTCTGGGTTGAGCATATCCAACGTTTTGCCGAAGACAACGCACAGCATAAGGCACCTTTCTGGTACTACCTGCCAGTGCTGATTGCCGGCGCGCTGCCCTGGCTGGCGTTGTTACCGGGCGCACTGCGTTCAGGCTGGACCCAACGCCAGCAGTCCTCAGGTGGTGTTTATCTGTTGAGCTGGGTCGTGATCCCCTTGGTGTTTTTCAGCATTGCGAAAGGGAAACTGCCGACGTATATCCTGCCTTGCTTTGCGCCGCTGGCGCTGCTGATGGCTGACTATGCCTGGCGTAAAGTGGGTGAGAACACGCGCGTCTTTAAAGTCAACGCCTGGATCAATATCCTGTTTGGCGCGATCTGTGTGGTTACGTTGCTGGTCGTGCTGGCACCCTGGGGATTAAGCCATCGTCCACTCTATGGCGCACATCAGCTGGTTGCACTCATTATGGCCGTGATCGCGTTTGCGGGCTGGGCTGTCGCGGGGGCTTTCAGCCTGAAATCGCCACAACGCAACTGGCTGGCCGCCGCGCTTTGCCCTTTGGCGCTGGCGCTCTGTGTCGGTTCGGCAATTCCGGAAAGCGTTGAGAATACCAAGCAACCCCAGGTCTTCATCCGCAGTATTGAAAACAGCCTGGCGAACAGCCGCTATATCTTAAGTGATAATTCCGGCGTGTCGTCAGCCATCGCCTGGACGCTGAAACGCAGCGATATCATTGCCTACAGTCAAAAGGGCGAGCTGCAGTATGGTCTTAGCTATCCCGATGCCCAGTCTGCCTATGTCAGCAGCGAGGATTTCCCGCAATGGCTTCAGGCGCACCGTAAGCAGGGCAATGTCTCGTTGATCATGATGCTGGAACGCGGTGAAGCGACACCCACAGATTTACCGCCAGCGGATGCGGTCTATCGCAACGGCCGGATGCTGTTACTGCAATACAATGCGGCTAACTGATCGTGAGTTTATTATTGGTGCTGCTGACCAGTTTACTCACCTGCGCAGGTCAGCTCTGTCAGAAACAGGCGGCACGGCAAACAAACAGGGCTAACCTGGCTGGCTGGCTGCTGGCCAGTCTTATCATGTTAGCGCTGGGGATGGTGGCCTGGTTGCTGGTGCTGCAGCGTTTGCCGGTAAGCCTGGCCTACCCGATGCTGAGTATTAACTTTATTCTGGTTGCCCTGGCCGCACGGTTTATCTGGCGTGAAAAAATGTCGCCTCTGCAATGGGCTGGCACGGTACTGATTGTCGCAGGCGTCGCCCTGATAGGGAGCTACGCATGAAGGGTTATTTGCTGGCCTTATGCAGCGTTTTGCTGGTGACACTCGCTCAGTTAATGCTGCGCTGGGCGATGCTTCAGTTGCCCAGTTTGCAGGCCGTGTTGATCCAGCATCCCGTGAACTGGCTGCCGCTGCTGATTCTGTGTGGCGGACTGACTGCTTACGCCTGTTCGATGGTGAGCTGGTTCCTGGCACTGCGCCATCTGCCGCTCAGCCGGGCCTATCCGTTGCTGAGCATCAGCTATGTACTGGTCTGGTTGATGGCAATCAGTCTGCCGCTGTTCGCTGAGCCTTTTCATACAGGCGCGATGGTCGGCGTCATGTTGGTGCTGGCAGGATTACTCTGTATGTGCATTAAGCCGCAAAAAACCGACTGAAATGACATGGCCGGAACCGGCATCGTTGCAAAGCAGGGCAACAAAATCAGTTCAGGATACGTGTTTCACCGCTCTTTTCAGCCAACCACAGTGACGCCGGCAACTTGCCGGCGTCACTGTTTCCGGTATCAGAACGTTTCCCAGTTGGCTTCAGTTACGCTGGACTGGCGTGCAGACACCACGACTTTAGGTGCTGCGGACGATATACCCTGACTGGCCACCACACTTTTCTTGTTACTGGGTACCCGGAATACAGCAACCGTTTTTTCCAGCGCTTCTGCCTGCGATTCCAGTGAGCTGGCAGCGGCTGAGGACTCTTCAACCAGCGCGGCGTTTTGTTGCGTCGTGGTATCCATCTCTGTCATCGCCTGGGCGATCTGCGATATGCCACGATTCTGCTCATCCGAGGCTGCCGCGATTTCGCTCATAATATCTTTAACCTGGGTCACCGACAGCACGATCTCGTCCATTGTCGTTCCCGCCTGATCCACCAGGGTCGAACCTTCATTGACGCGATTCAGTGAATCGCGGATCAGCGTCTCAATTTCCTTAGCCGCAACAGCGCTGCGCTGCGCCAGGTTTCTGACTTCGCCAGCGACAACGGCAAAACCACGCCCTTGTTCGCCGGCACGGGCCGCCTCCACGGCAGCGTTCAGGGCCAGAATATTCGTCTGGAAGGAAATACCGTTAATGACACTGATAATTTCGCCAATCTTACCTGAACTGGTCGTAATGCCTTGCATGGTGGTGACAACGCTTCGGATGATCTCACCGCCGCGTCCGGCATTGGCAGAAGCCTCAGTAGCGAGTTGGCTGGCGTGATGCGCGTTTTCCGCATTCTGTTTCACGGTGGAGGTTAACTCTTCCATACTGGCCGCAGTTTGCACCACGGCGGCAGACTGTTGCTCGGTCCGGGAAGACAGATCCATATTGCCGGCAGCGATTTCTGAAGAAGCCCGAGCCACGCCGTTCACGCCGTCGCGTACATGGGTAATGATGTTTTGCAGGCTGTCGTTCATCACGCTGACGGCCTGCATCAATTGCCCCAGTTCATCACGACGAGCCGTGGACAGCGAGGCGGTCAAATCGCCTTCCGCTATGCGTTTGGCTACGCTGAGCGTTTCTTTCAACGGAACCGTAATGGAAAGCGTTATTCGCCAGGCGATCAGCAGACTAAGCAGCACACAAATCGCGGCGACAATCGCAATCTGCGTTTCCGCTTTGTGTAACGCATTTGCGGATTCGGACGCCTGATAGTTAAAAAGCTCCGCAACGGACGTATTCAGTTTTCCGGCGGTGATGTTCAGTTGTTTCGACGCGGTTGTTTCTACCGCCACGGCTGACAGATAGTCAGTAAAGGCCTGCCTGAGTTGCGCCAAATCCGTTTTCTGCGTCGCCAGCACCGCCTGGATATCCGGGACAGACAGCGCGAGCAACTGCGCGCGCAACTGGGTAACGGTGGAAATGTTGTCGCTGATTTCACTTTTACTGGATTCGGTCGGTTTGTCGACAAAACGCTCTACATCACCGGCGATCTCTTTCAGTATCGATGCTAAGCGCAACACCTGGAGCACGGCCTCAGGCTGAGCGGGAATCGTGATACCATCAAGCCGCTGACCGACAGCCAGCAGATCATTGTTTTGAATGAGGGAGGCGGCAGCAAACGTTTTTTGCGAGGCATTATAAAAAACCTCGCGGTGCGTCTTATAGTTTTCCAGTTCGTTTGCGGCAGTAGTAAGTGTGTTTTCGCCCTGACTGTCCCAGCTAAAGGTCTTAAGTCTGTTTACCTGTGCTGTTAAATCGTTCAGCGCTTTTGCGTTAACCTGCGCATAATGTTCGTCTTTCGTGTACTGATAAAGCAGCCGGCTGGTTCGTGCTTCACCGAGTGTGTTGACAAAATCGACAGTAATGTCCTGTTTTTGCGCATTCTCTTTAATGGTTTCAAAGCCTTTAAACGCTAACAGTGCGATGGTCAGGGTTGCAACTATCAGCACAACAAAACTGAGCCCCAGCTTTTTCCCCATTTTCATATCGGAAAACGTACGCGTAATAAACATGATTCCACCCTGATAGCCGGTAAGGGAAATAATTTGCAGCGAGAAACAGGCTTCTACTGCTTAATAAAACTTATCGACTGTCACGTTGAAAACTTTAAAGACGTTTTGAAATAAATCTTCACAAATATGGAGGTGATGCATTTGCACTGTTTTAAAAGAAAAATTAAAACTTTAAACGTCATTAATAAAAGGCATGATAATTAGCTTGCGAATAATAAGAGGCGAGTTCTGTCTGACGTTTTTTACCTTTTCTGGCGTTATGAGAACAAAAATTTTACTGTTTCAAACTTCCATAAATTTATAATTTTATAAAAATATTCAATAGCTTAATCAGTAAGCTGATTGATTTCTCACTGATTGTCCGCTCAACTTGTTGACTAAATATTAACATTGAAGCGGCGCGGTTAGGGTGGTCATAATGATAGTGTACGTATTCTAATGATTTATGACCTTCAACCCTGCGTGTGTTTATAATTTGTATTAGTTAATTACAGAGATTAACTAATGTTTCACAGACACTTCATTATTGAGAGGTGCGTTTAATATGATTAATCTTTTTCAACTATTTGGAAACAGGCTAACCAAACATGCAATATATGACCTTTCTGCTGGCCGCCCTTATTTTTAGCGGCTCCGCTGCTGCTGCGCCTGCAGCATCTCAACCTGTCTCTCTGCTCTCACGCGCACTGCATGAAAGAATGCTGCTGATGAAAGACGTCGCAGCGTTCAAAAAAGTGCATAACAAGCCGGTTGAAGACCTGACCAGGGAAAAGGATGTGCTGGCAGAAGCGCAGGAAAAATCGGCTCAGGCCGGGCTGGATCCCCAATCTGTTACCGTCTTCTTTCAGGCATTGATGGATGCCAGCAAAGCGATTCAGTATCGCTACATGGCGGACTGGCTGGCCAAACCTCAGTCGGTCCCACCGGCTAAAGATCTGGCTGAGTTGCGAAAGCAAATCAATCAGTTAGATGAACAAATTCTGCAAGCGATTCATCAGCAACTGTCGCAGGGCAGTTTTTCGAAAAGCGATTTAACCTCTCTTCATCACCAACTGGATGTGCAACATCTGAGCGGGGATGATATTAATAACGTTTTACAGGGACTTGAGCAAATTAAACTAAAGCGGTAACGTGCCGCCAGCGTACACGCGTTAAATAACGAACGACTTCTCATTATATCTGCATTGCAACATCACGCCCGTCCTGTCAGGCGGGCGATGCTGTTTTCACTTCCTGGCTGTTCTGCCGGAAATCCCCTTTTGATACGCGCAGGTAATGCAGTCGTTCTGCTCGGCGCACGGCTGTTTCTTTCGACAAAACTGCTACCTGAATCACATACGTAGCCAATACATGCTTCCTGAAAACCTTACAGATGATAAGGTTTTTGGCGACTGAATTCAGGATTGTTACTGGTCGACAGGCAAAACCTGAACGCGATATGGGATAACCCATTAAGCGTTCGGGTTTTTTTTGGCCTGAAGAACAGGCAACACCCTAACAAACTGAACATTCCCCATTTTCACATATGTATGTTTATCAGGATGTAAAGAAAGATGATAAATGCTCGCTACAAACAGTATGTACTCGCGCTTTTGCTGGTTTCACCGCTATCAGTCGGCCAGGAATGGAATGGCACAGTATTAGGTTTTGACGCTTCTCCCGCTCCCATGCTGGGCGATATGTTGGGTATTCGTAACATCCTTAATGATAACGGTTTTACCTACAATCTGGGTTATCTGAACGAAATCGGCTGGAATGCTGGCGGTGGCTACCATCAAGACTCGCATGTGGCTTATATCGATCAGTTTGCGTTGACCTTCACTCAGGATTTGGCGCGCTGGACAGGTATTCCCGATGCACGAATTGAGGGGAATATCGTCAATCGTAACCACAATGATGACCTCACCACCAGACGCGTGCAGGATCCGCGAGTGAATATCAACGACCTGACGCAGGAAAGCTGGGGCGGCCAGTCCATTACCCGTTTGGGCTGGCTGACCTTTGCGCGCAGTTTTGACGATCGCCGCATCACCTGGCGAATCGGGATGATGAATAAAGTCCAGACCTTCGATCAGATCATTCCCTGTGACTTCCAGCTACTTTCCCAGTGCGGCGGCAAGTCGGCTAACGCGCTCACCTGGCATAACTGGAACGTCCACACCTGGGGCACAACGCTGTCGTATAACGTGACGCCGGCCCTCACATTAAAGGGGGGAGTGATGGAGCAGAACCCGGATGCCTCCAGCCGTCATCATGCCTGGAGCGGGTCGACGAAGGGCAGCAAAGGCATATTACTTCCGGTTGAAATTGAAGCGCGCCCGATGATCAATCATCTTCCCGGAGCGTATAACCTGGGCGTGGTATTCACCAATGCGCCACAAACGGATCTTTATCACGGAAGATCGGGTGGGGCAGGGGCAACAGACCCAGAAGGTTATACACAACGCAATCGTACCTGGTTTGTGTACGCCGGAATGAATCAGCAACTCACGCAGCATAAGGACGATTCGAATCGTGGGTTAAGTGCCTCCGCCAGCATGAGCCTTGCCGACCAGCGTACCAATTATATTCATCAGGTTTATGCCGCCTCAGTGCGCTATCGGGGACTGTTTGACGCACGACCGGAAGACTGGATGGGTCTTGGTCTCAGCTGGATTGATATGAGCACTGGCTATGCCCGAAATCAGCGCTATATGAATACACTTAGCGGGCTGAGTGATCATAACAATCCGATGTATCATCCGGTACCGGGCCATTCCCTGAACGGGGAGTTTTACTATCGCTTCCGTCCTCTGTCGTGGCTGGAGCTACAGCCGGGCATACAGTACTGGCACCAACCGGGCGGCGTATCGCGCACGCAGGATGCCTGGGTCACCACGCTGAAAACCGCGGTAACTTTCTGACCCCACAGCAAAAGTACGATATGTGTCACGTTTTTTACGCATGATACGGATAGGTTGTAATTGAAACTGATAGAGTTCCCTCACTGGATTGTGACTGCTAAAAGCAGGCAAAACCTGATTTTCTGGCTTCTGCCGGATGTCAGGTTTTTTTGTTTCTGGGGTTCCGATGAAAATCGCCAAAATTCTTAATAACAATGTGGTGGTTGCTCTGGATGAGCGTGGGTCCGAACAGGTTGTCATGGGGCGTGGGCTGGCCTTTCAGAAGCGCGCAGGCGACACGCTGGAAACCGCACTGATTGAAAAGGTGTTTGCGCTGCAGAATGACGTGCTGGTGCGTCGGCTAGGGGAACTGCTGAGTCAGATCCCACTTGAGGTGATGACGACCTGTGACCAGATCATCAGGCTGGCAGGACAGCGGCTGGGAAAGCTGCAGGATAGTTTGTATATCACCTTAACCGACCACTGCTACTTTGCGATTGAGCGGCAAAAGAAAGGGCTGGCAATCAAAAATGTGTTGCTGTGGGAAATTAAACGTCTCTATCCCAGAGAATTTGGGCTGGGTCAGGAGGCGAGGGCCATTATTGCCCGACGTCTGCATGTCGATTTGGCCGAGGATGAGGCGGGATTTATTGCTCTCCATCTGGTTACGGCCCAGTTGGACAGTGAAATGCCTGAAGTGATGCATGTCACCAGGATCATGCAGGAGATCCTGCAACTGGTGAAGTATCAACTGCACCTGGAGTACGACGAAGAGTCGCTCAGCTATCAGCGTTTCGTTACTCATCTGAAGTTTTTTGCCCAGCGAATGCTGACCCGCACGGTGGTGCAGGATGACGATGTGTCTTTGCATGCAGCGGTCAAAGACAACTATGGCATGGCCTGGAAATGCGCCGGAAAAATCGCTCAGCACCTGAATAAAAACTATCAGCGCGAGCTGACAACCGAAGAAATCATGTTTCTCACCCTCCATATTGAGCGGGTGAGAAAAGAGGGGCGTTAAGCCTCAACACGGGATTGTTACTGCATTACGCAGGCAAAACCTGAGTGCGGCCTTCTGACGAAGGACGCCCTCAGGTTTTTTTTTAATTCAACAGGTGGCTACAGGCACCGGATGTAAGGAAAACGAGATGGAATACCAGGCTTTAGCGAAGGATATTCTCAGCCACGCTGGCGGAAAAGAGAACATCATCAGCCTTGTGCATTGCGCAACCCGGCTTCGTTTTAAACTGAAAGACAAGCAGAAAGCAGATGCCGAGGGGCTGAAGAACAACCCGGATGTGATTATGGTGGTAGAAAGCGGCGGCCAATTTCAGGTCGTCATTGGGAACCACGTCCATGACGTCTGGCAGGCGGTGCGCAACGAGGCCGGGCTGACTGATGACGCGCCTGTCGTGGAGGAAAAGGGCGACAAGGGCACCTTATCTGGCCGCCTGATCGACATTGTCTCCGGAATTTTTACGCCATTTATCGGCGTCCTGGCGGCCTCTGGTATCCTCAAAGGGTTACTGGCGCTGGCAGTGGTCTGCGGTTGGCTCACCACGGAAAGCGGCACCTATAAAATATGGTTCGCCGCCAGCGACGCGCTGTTCTTCTTTTTTCCATTAGTGCTGGGCTACACCGCTGGGAAAAAGTTCGGCGGTAATCCTTTTATCACCATGGTCATTGGCGGCGCGCTGACCCATCCGATCATGATCGCTGCGTTCAACGCCAGCCAGCAGCCGGATGCGGTGACCGAGGCGTTTCTCGGCATTCCGGTGACCTGGTTTAACTACAGCTCGTCCGTAATCCCGATTATTCTTGCCGCGTGGGTAAGCTGCTGGCTGGAAAGACAGAGTACGAAGCTGCTGCCATCCTCGATGAAAAATTTCTTCGCGCCGCTCATTTGCCTGGGCGTGACGGTCCCCCTGACTTTCCTGGTGATTGGCCCACTGGCAACCTGGCTCAGCCAGATGCTGGCAAACGGTTATCAATGGATCTATGCACTGGCACCGTGGCTGGCGGGCGCGGCAATGGGCGCGCTCTGGCAGGTCTGCGTCATCTTTGGTCTGCACTGGGGGCTGGTACCGTTGATGATAAACAACGTGGCGGTGCTGGGCCACGACTCTATGTTGCCGATGCTGCTGCCTGCGGTCTTCGGTCAGGTGGGTGCGGCGTTAGGGGTCTTCCTGCGCACCCGCGATGCGCGTCAAAAAATGCTGGCCGGATCGTCCGTGACGGCAGGGATCTTCGGCATTACCGAACCCGCGGTCTATGGTGTCAATCTGCCGCTGCGCCGCCCCTTTATCTTTGGCTGCGTGGCGGGAGCTGTCGGTGGAGCTATTGTTGGCTTCAGCGATACCCACGTTTATTCGTTTGGCTTTGCCAATATTTTTACCCTCGCCCAGATGATACCGCCGGGCGGCGTGGATGCCACGCTGTGGGGCGGCCTTTTCGGCACAATGGTGGCACTGGTCCTGAGTTGCGGCCTGACGTTGGTCGCCGGGATGCCAGCGCGCGCAACGCCTAACGGGCACGCATCAGCAGGCAAAAACACGGTGTTATCGCCGATGACCGGCACCGTTCTGGCACTTGACCAGGTACCGGATACCACCTTCGCCAGCGGCCTGCTGGGCAGCGGTGCCGCTATCATTCCGTATGATAACAACGTCGTTGCCCCTTTCACCGGCGTTGTTGCCTCGCTTTTTCAGACCAAACATGCCATTGGCCTGCTCAGCGACAGCGGCATTGAAGTATTGATTCACGTGGGCATCGACACCGTGAAGCTCAATGGCATCCCCTTTACCGCTCACGTGAAGGTAGGTGACAGCGTGCAGCCGGGCGATCTGCTGCTGGAGTTTGATCGTCAGGCAATTATCGATGCCGGTTACGACCTGACGACCCCGATTATTATCAGCAACAGCGACGAATATCGCGAGGTAGCGACCGTGACGGCAACATTCGCCAATGCCGGTGTACCGCTAATCTGCGTAAGCCATCAATAACAGGAGAACATAATGAAGACTTTCCCGGATGATTTTTTATGGGGTGGGGCGTTAGCCGCCAACCAAACAGAGGGTGCTTATCTGGACGATGGAAAAGGGCTGTCAACTTCTGACGTTCAGCCACAGGGGGTTTTTGGTCCGGTGGTAGAGCGCGTCGCGGGAGACAGCAGTATCAAGGATGTGGCTATCGACTTCTATCACCGCTATCCGGAAGACATCAAACTCTTTGCTGAAATGGGTTTTAAATGCCTGCGTGTTTCGATTGCCTGGACGCGTATTTTCCCGAACGGTGATGAGCAGCAGCCGAACGAGGCAGGGCTGGCTTTTTACGACATGCTGTTTGACGAACTGGCCGCACACGGTATCAAGCCGCTTGTCACGCTGTCACATTATGAAATGCCATGGGCGCTGGTAAAGCAGTACGGCGGCTGGGGAAGTCGTCAGACTATCGGTTTTTTTGAACGCTACGCCCGCACTGTGTTTGCGCGCTACAAAGAGAAGGTGAAGCTGTGGCTGACTTTCAACGAGATCAACATGTCCTTGCACGCGCCGCTGACTGGCGTTGGTCTGCCGGAAACCAGCAATAAAGGCGAAGTGTACCAGGCAATCCATCATCAACTAGTCGCCAGCGCGCTGGCGGTAAAAGCCTGTCATGACATTATTCCTGATGCCAGAATCGGCAATATGCTGTTGGGCGGCCTGGTATACCCGCTGACCTGCAAGCCAGAAGACGTGCTGGAAGCGCTACAGGAGAACCGCAGCTGGCAGTTCTTCGGTGACGTGCAGTGCCGCGGTGCCTGCCCGGGCTATATGCTGCGCTTCTTCCGTGACAACGGTATTCAGATTGACATCACCGATGCCGACCGCGAGGCGCTGACATCAACGGTCGACTTTATCTCGTTCAGCTACTATATGACCGGCTGTGTCACCAGCGATGAGGCGTTAAATCAGCAGGCACGGAGCAACATCCTGAGCATGGTGCCAAACCCGCATCTGGCATGCTCCGAATGGGGCTGGCAGATAGATCCTGTCGGTCTGCGTACGCTGCTCAACGTGCTCTGGGATCGCTATCAGAAACCGCTGTTTATCGTGGAAAACGGCCTGGGTGCGAAGGATAAACCTGACGCGGACGGCGTAGTGCAGGATGACTACCGCATCAGCTACCTTAATGACCATTTAGTACAGGTGCGCGAGGCGATTGACGACGGTGTAGAGGTGATGGGCTATACCAGCTGGGGGCCCATCGATCTGGTCAGCGCCTCCAGAGCCGAGCTGTCCAAGCGCTATGGTTTTATTTATGTTGACCGCGATGACAATGGGAACGGCACGCTGGCGCGCAGCCGCAAGAAAAGTTTCTGGTGGTATAAAGAGGTTATCGCCACCAGTGGTGCATCGCTGGCACCCTGATCCCGCGCGAAAGGGTGAGTCAACTGAACTCGCCCTGACGTTCCTGTGCCGCTACAGACCGGAACGACGGTGCTCATGCGGCCCGCGCGCAGGCGTTGATGACGGTGTCGTTTTTGCTGAATGCGGCCAACAGATGAATCCGTTGATAGCGCCACTGACAGGGATCGTAGCGTAGATGATGAGGCTGCCTCATCGCCGTAAGGGTGAGTCATAAAGCCTGTCTGAGGTATATCGACGAATGAAAAACGTGGGTTAAGCGGGTGATGGCGTTGGCCGCTTAACCGTCCGTCACTGCTCTGTCTTACTGCAGGCAGTCTATATATTTTTGTGCTGAGCGGTTCACCACCTGTTTCGCGTCAGACGCAATATCGCGCCCTTCAAACGCACTATAAAGTCGATCAAAGGCAAAGGGGGTCAGACGCTCGGTTATTGTCCTGATGTTGTCTGCCGGTAAAGGCAGCATGTTGGGATAACTCCACATGAAGGACACAGCATTTGCCCCCGGCGCAACCTGAATAATATCGCCAGACAACAGGATGCCTTCATTTTTTGCCCAGTGCAGTACCGTGCCGCCCGCGAAGTGGCCACCCAGCCGCAACAAACTTATGTCAGGGAGCATAGTCAGGACATCGCCATCCCATAACTGCAGATGTGGGCTGTCACGCACAATCCATTCGCTGTCGCTGGCGTGGATATACAATGGCGCATCAAATATTGCTGCCCAGTCTTGCATGTTGCTGTAATAGTGGGGATGTGAAATCGCAATTGCGTCGATACCGCCCAGCGCACGAATGATATCGACGGTGGCGGCATCAAGGTTAGGTATGCAGTCCCACAGCACGTTGCCCTGTTGTCCTTTAATCAAAAACGCGCGCTGGCCGATGGCAAAATCAGGCACAGACTGCAGGCTAAACAATCCCGTTTCAGGTTGCTGCCATTTATTGCTGTGCGCGGCATGGAGCGCTTCACTGGATGTCCATTGTTGCCCTGAAGCCGGCACGTACTGACGTTCATCTTCGCAAATTATGCAGTGGGTTGTTTCCATCTGCGAGTAGGCGGTTCCGCATGTGACACAGATCTTTGTCATCCTGTTCTCCCCCGTTAATGTCTTAGATTCATTGTAGAATCTGCATCGGAAGCAGGTTTCCTTTTGTGCTATGCGCGGCGGTTTTGAGGTTGCTAACCCTGATGGCTATAGACAAAAAAATCTTCATCTTGCATAGCAAACTGTGCCACCGGGTACATGCCAAGGCGTTGATGGGCCTGAATTGAACGGCTGTTTTGCGCCTGAATAAATAACACAGGTGCGCCCTGATGATACTGGCACATGTGGTGATAAAGGCGTTTTAGTAATCCCTTTCCCCGTTCAGCCTCACTGATACAAACCGGGCCGTAGAGCCAACAGTGCCACCCCGGTGGCCACGCATGAAGCATCGCGTTAATCATCTCGGGTTCGTGCTGAGTGGGAATGGCGCTAAATAATACGCCGGTAATTGCCTCATCGCGCTGGGCAACCACTGTCCTGGCACCGGCGCGACGCAGCATCCCTTCAACTTTATCGGCAGGAAAATCCCCATTCAGTGTGCCGCCGCGTCCGGCCGAGTTTGCCTGAAGCAGGGCTGTAATTCCGGCCAGATCGTGCAGAGTCGCCAGTCTGATAACCGAGCGGTCAGAATTCACCACAGCTTACCCCTTCGATGCGTCACGGCGGTACAAGGTCCATTCCTCGATATGTTCACCCGAAGGCAGCGTACAGTAGCCCACTTCACCCGTTGGCGTTTTTACAATATCGCTTTTTCCGCCAACGGCCAGACAATGCTGTGAGGCAGGATTGGCGAGGCCTGATGTGCGGGTGCGATGATCCGGCGCACAGCCCACGACCAAAATTGATGTTAAAACCAACAAAAATTGCCGCATAACCACTCACTTTTAATCCGTCAGAAACGCCATATTATATTCCAGACGTGGCGTGAAAACGCACTTAGCCATCGAAAAGAGGAACGACAATGTCAGACAAGCCGTTAAAAATGGTTACCTTACTGGGCAGCCTGAGAAAAGGATCGTATAACGCGATGATTGCGCATGCGCTACCGCAACTGGCACCGCAGGGCGTGGTGGTAGAAGCGCTGCCGTCAATCCGGGATATTCCACTTTATGATGCGGATATCCAGCAGGAAGCAGGCATTCCAGATACCGTCACGGCGCTGGCTGAACAGATCCGCCAGGCTGATGGCGTCGTTATCGTGACCCCTGAATACAACTACTCCGTTCCTGGCGGATTGAAAAATGCCATCGACTGGTTGTCTCGCGTGCCCAATCAGCCTTTAGCCGGTAAGCCCGTGGCGATTCAAACGAGTTCAATGGGGGCTATCGGTGGCGCGCGCTGTCAGTATCATCTGCGGCAGATTTTGGTTTTTCTGGATGCGATGGTGTTAAACAAACCGGAATTCATGGGGGCGTTATCCAGAATAAAGTGGATGAGCAGGCCGGAGAGGTGATCGAGCAGGGTACAAGAGAGCATCTGGCTAAGCAGTTAGCGGCATTTAGCGACTTCATTCGAAAGGTGAGCTGACAAACCGCCGCTGAGTGATAAGAACCACGCCTGTAACAGGCGTGGTTCCTGAATTGGCTCTTAACGCAGTAATGACAGCATCGTCTGTGGCACCTGGTTGGCCTGCGCCAGTACCGAGGAACCTGCCTGCTGGAGGATCTGAGCACGTGACATATTCGACACTTCCGTCGCGTAGTCCGCATCCTGAATACGGCTGCGGGCAGCAGTCAGGTTGGTGACGGTGTTGTTCAGGTTGCTGATGGTTGACTCAAAACGGTTCTGAGACGCACCCAACAGGCTACGCTGACTGTCAACGGCTTTAATCGCTTTATCAATATCTGCCAGCGGTGTGCTGCCAGATGCTGTACCGCCCGATCCACCGGTAACGGCACCTTTCAGTACGTCAAAGCCGATAGCCGCGGTGCTGCGGGCTGTACCATTCACTGTCTGACCGGTTGTTGAACTGGTGTTTTGCACGTTACCAGAAGAGGCGTTACCTGCTGCGGCCAGGTCAAAACTGTCACTTGAACTGATGGTAATTCCGATCGTTTGGCCATCCTGTGCACCAACCTGGAAGTTGTAGGTGGTGCTGCCTGAACCGGTGTTGAGTACTTTGAGTCCGTTAAAGTCGGTCTGCTTGGTATCGCGGTCGATTTCCTGCATGCGCTGGTTAACTTCAGCCTGAATCGAATCGATATCCGAAGCAGAGTTGGAGCTGTTCTGCGCCTGTACGGTCAGATCGCGGACGCGCTGCAGGTTGTTGTTTATCTCATCCAGCGCACCTTCCGCTGTCTGAGACAATGAAATACCGTCGTTCGCGTTACGCGCAGCAACGGTCAGACCGTTGATGTTTGACGTAAAACGGTTTGCAATCGCTTCACCCGCGGCATCATCTTTTGCGCTGTTAATACGCAGGCCCGATGACAGACGTTCAATAGCGGTACCCAGAGAAGACTGAGACTTATCCAGGTTATTCTGAGTGATGAGCGACAGAACGTTAGTGTTAATCACTGACATGATAAATTCCTTCTAAGGAGAACGTATGATTTACGCATTATTATTATCGAAACGAAACCACAGAACTTTAATTAAAAATCGCCAGATAAGATTAATTCGTGAATAGCAGAAGTGCCGTTTTAAGCGAAAGGAAACGCCTGCGCTCTCCTTGTAAAAAAGAATTATTGCCACACATCAAATACAACCAAATTACTTAATTCCTTAACCTTAAAAACTTTTTGTTACAGCATTTACTGTTAAATAGCACGGATAATTAAATATCAGAGAAAGTCCCTGATGCCAGGCGGTTGCTTTATTTTCTTCCTGCTTATGCATTGATAAGAAAACCTGTATTAAATCTGTCTAAGAAAGCCCGCCAAGATATATCATTACTTGCATTTAACACTTTGAAATAATGAAAGTTATGCGAAAATTTTTTTACGTCCTGGCGCAACGTGGTCAGAGAGGATGAGCGGTATTGCATTGCAAAGCAAGTGGGCAGGGTAGCATGGCCCAATCACTGCTGCTGGTTTCACAGAAACGGAAGAAATTAATCTAAACCTGTATTACGTATGACTCAGCTCTGAAAGAGAGTGGTAAAGCCTTACCGCTATTCAGAAACAGTAAAGCAGAACGATGAAGGGAAGATAATGACCAGACAGATATCTTTTACAAGATATCTGTCTGCAGAGTAATAAGATAAGGCGGTTATTACATTTTTGCGAATTGTGCAGCCAGATAGTTACCGGTCTGCGTCATAGAAGAAACCAGCGTACTCAGATTGGTAAATTCCGTTTTATACTGCGCCATAATCGTGGTGATTTGGTCGTTAACAGTATTGTATTGATCTGAGAGCTGCTTCAACGACGTATTAATCCCTGTTGTGGCGTTCGAAACGGTACCATTACTCGCCAGCATTTGGTTGAGATTATTCGTCACCTCTGTCGCAAAGCCGGTTGTCTTTCCATCGCCGGTCAGAAACGCTAAAACATCGGCGGGCTGATTCGTCAGCGCATTATTCAGTTTCGTACTGTCCACGGTCAGATCACCTTTATCATCCTGTGTAATGCCCAGTTGAGACAGCTCCTGAATATTACCCGACTGAGGATCAGAAAACTGACTGCGCAGGCTGGTCTGAATATTCATTAACGTGTTATCACCGAGCAGATCGCCATTGTCAGCACTCTGCGCCTGTCCGGCTTGTACAGGCGTATAGTTTGTTTGATCGGCAATGGTTTTTTGCAGCGAATTATACGCATCCACATATGTCTGGATTGCTGTCGACATCGGCGATGTATCTGACGCGATGGATAACGTTTCCGGCGAGCCGGTATTCACTTTATTTAAATTCAGGGTTACACCTTCCGGTGCATCCGTCACAATGTTGCTGCTGCGGGTAATTGATAAACCATTCACTTTTATCTGCGCATCCTGAGCGGCAACCTGTTCTGTCATACCATTATTACTGCCACCACTGCTGTAATTGACATACTGTGCCAACGTTGAGTCGTTGGTACTGACGGTCATTTCATTCGCCGTCCCGCTGTCACGTGCGGTCAGGGACAAATAATAGGTATTGTCGTTCGCCATAATAACGCTGGCGTTTACGCTGCCCTGTTGCTGGTTAATCGCGTCACGAATAGCAGTCAGGCTTGTCTGGTTCTGGTTTAACGTCACGGTCAGCGGGGATTTCTGTCCAGGCTGGCTGATCGTGATCGTGCGGGAAGCCATGCTGCTGTCGCCAAGCTGCGCTGTTTCACTACTGGCTGATTTAGAGAGCAGTGACTGTGACGCGGCCAACTGATCCACTTCAACGGAATAGTTTCCGGCAGCGGCATTGCTGGCAAGCGTGGCGGTAAACGCCGTATTCGTACTGGTGACCTTCGTGGTCGCTATGCTTGATGCGTTTTGCAAAGCCGCAGCGGCTGTCTGCAATTTTGACATTGAACTTTGTACCACGCCCCAGGCTGTCAGTTGCGCATTGTATGACGCCTGCTGTGTGGTAATAGGGGTCAACTGCGCTTCTTCAGCTGACTGTAAATTATCATATAACGTGTTGAGGTCGAGGTTAGTACCAGCGCCAAGTGAGCTTATGCTTGCCATTTTCTTGTCCTGATGAAGTAACACCAGACATGAAGATACAACGCATTAATCAGGCATTTTTCTGATTTTGCGCGTCGTTGCAAATCGGTTTATGGTCATTTCATGACCATCAATTTTTCGTTAAGCTGGTAAAAAAATGTTAACAGCAAAACAGATTGTCATTTTTTTCAGGTCTTTTTATTGAGTGTATTCGTAAACGGACAAATTAATCCTTTGCTTATCATGAAATTAAATTGCAGTTGTGTTGACGGTGTCGCTAAACCTGTGCATTTTGACGAGACAAGTACGGTCGTGCAGCTGAAACCTGCTGTGAATAAAACCCCCTGGCGTGACCAGAAGGAAATAGGGCGCTAACTCAAATTATTTCTTATTAAAAAATCATTAAATCCTAATCGATGCATTTGCCTTTTATCTTTCTTTTAGCCCTAAAGTTTTTATTTTTACGGTACTGCGCACTCAACAAAAAAGAATTTTAAAAATCGTTAATGCTTACGTTTGAAATAATTATTTACATCCCCCTGGTGAGGATAAATTGAGGGGACGGTTTCAGATAAGGTAGCACAACGATCTTGTCAGACGTCGTCAACGCCTTTCAGCTGTGGTTCTGGTTGGTGAAAAATCACTGCCACATTGCCCATGTATATTAGCAGGACCAGCCTTTACTGAAGACGGGCTTGATCCGGTAAAAGCCATGTCAGCGCGCAGTGTCATCAATAACTGTTATTTGTCAGCGCATTGAAGGTTGCTCAACAATGGGGAAGTCTGTGATACATTGCCGCTCTGCCAGCGCGGCAATGATGCAGGCCTGGGCTTAACCGATACGGACTATCTTTCATGAAACGACACGATATTAACTCTTCTTTATTTCGCAGCGCAGGATTCGATCCCACTTCGGGTGTGCTCGAGCTTGAATATCGCAACGGAAGTTGCCGGCGCTGGCTGGCCGTTCCTGCCCGGGTTTACCAGGGATTTTGTGCCGCGGTGGATCCCGATAGCTTTTTCCGCGAAAGCATTGATAACCGTTACTTTTCTATGCATCACAAACGGGATTCACAGTAACGGACACGCAGAAAAGGCCGCGCTGAGTCTGGAGGGTTGTGCGAAATCCCGCAGCCATATTCAGGTGCGGCTTGAGTAGGGCCGGGCAGGGGTTTTCACGTCGGATAAATCAGGCGGCGCTACAGCGCTAAAAACATGCCTGAGCGGGCTGTTTGTCATTCGATAACGGCCATGCGCTGTTCGCATGGCCTGTCTGTTATCAGCGCGGTTACATCATTTGCGGTTGGCGAATCGCATTACCTTTCTCGAAGCGTGAGAGCCGGTAGGGCGTCAGGTCCGTATAAACGGGCTTATTCGTTAACATCTGTGCACACATCAGTCCCGCACCGGGTCCGATGGCAAAACCGTGGCCACTAAAGCCTGAGGCAATAAACATGCCGGGGAGCTGGCTCACCTGATCAATCACCGGCACCAAATCCGGTGTGGTATCAATCCAGCCGGCCCAGGCATAATCGACTTTGATGCCCTCCAGTTCGGGGAAGACGCGAATCAACTCGGCCAGGCCATCGTGAATGATGCGCTTGTCCGGCGTGGGATCAAGCACCCGGATCTTTTCAAACGGCGAGGGCCTGTCGGGCGACCAGCTTCCAGACGCTTCAGGACCAGAAAAGAATGAACCGTTCAGGCGGATTTTCAGTTTTTTAGCGACCTTGCTGCGGAACATGGGATAAAACTTCGCAGCATAACGGATGTTCTGCGGTGCTAAATCAATCTGGCCAAGGCCCGGAACGGCAACGGTGTAACTGCCGTCCAGACGGCGGCGAAGGCAGAGATTAGGCGTGCTCAGACAGCCTTTGACGACCTCAGGAGCGGCGGTTGTTTTAAATACCGTACCCAGAATATTGGCGGCAGGGAGTTCTACGCCATATTGTCTGCAGAAACGGGAACTCCACGCACCGCCGCAGCAAATTACCCGGCTGGCTTTAACCAGTCCGCGTTCTGTCCAGACCCCAGAAACACGGCCCGCGCTGATATCCAGTGCGCGCACCGCGCAATGCTGAAAAATGCTGGCTCCCAGCTTTTGCGCGCCTTTCGCAATGGCCGGTACCGCCTGCGACGGTTCTGCACGACCATCTGTCGGTGACCATACACCGCCTCGCCATGGAGTTTTGTCCCCAATGCGCTCCTGTGCTTCACGCGCGGAGAGCAACTGGCTGGTAAAGCCAATCTGTTTTGCCTGCTGTCCCCATTTTTCCCAGCGCGCCAGGTCAGCTTCATTTAGCGTGCCATAGAGGATACCGCTGCGCCTGAAGCCCAAATCCATCCCGATTTCACCACTCAGCTCATCCCAGCGCTGCAGGCTTCGCATCGCCATTGGTAACTCATGCAAATCACGGTTCTGTTGACGAACCCAGCCCCAGTTTCGGCCTGACTGTTCACCGGCAATCACACCTTTCTCAAACAGCGCAACAGAAACCCCTGTTTCGCCAGTTCATATGCCGTTGACGTCCCCACAATCCCACCGCCTATCACAACAACATCAACAGAGGTGGGGAAGACGGAACTGTCACTGACGCTATCGACCTTAATTCGCATGGGTTAACCTTGTTTCAAATATGATGTCGGGGCGGAATATGCATAATCCACAACACGCGGGCTTCAGTGTCGCTGTCGTTAAAAATGTTATGCGGAAGATGACTTTTAAACTGAAAACTGTCGCCCGCTTCTATGAAGGTCGCCTCACCGTTCACCTCCAGCGTGAGACGGCCTTCCATGACTACACCTGCTTTTTCACCAATGCCTGTCAGCATTTCTTCCGAACGCGTGCGGGGAGGGATGCTGATATACATAAACTGAATATCATGTTCGCCAGAAGGCGATAACATCGCCTTGGTTATGCCCTGCCTGCCAACTTCAAAATGCGGCCGCTCACGCCAGCGCCGGACATAATGTTCAGCACCGGGTCGCATCTCTTCATTTTGTTCAAGAAAAGCGGTCAGTGGAACATTCAGGACCACGCGAAGTTGCTCAAGCACCCGTACCGTGGGGTTAGCCAGATTGCGCTCAATCTGGCTGATGGCTCCCGCCGACACATTGGCCTGTTCCGCCAGTGCCTTGATGGTCATATTGCGCGACTTGCGTATCTGCTTTAGTCGTAAGCCAATCGTCATCTCGACGGCACTCAGATCCTCTGAGTGCATTAACGCTGTTTTCATCACCATGTTCCTTAAGGTTGCGTGCCTCCGTGCATAAACACGCGATTAAGGCATTCCCCACTTCGCTTTGATTTTTTGCAATGTGCCGTCGGCCTTCATTGCCGTCAGGGCAGTATTAATATCGGCAAGTAGCTTATCGTTCCCTTTTTTCACGCCAAAGGCCATAGGTGCGATATGCTCAGGCTTGTAACCGTCCACCACATGCATACCTTTGTACGCGCCAGATTTTTCCTGATATTTCATTATCGGGTAATCGTTCATCCCCGCAGCGATACGGCCCAGGGACAGATCGCGCATCATATCTGCCGGACTGTCATACACTTTCACCTCTTTCGCGATACCGCTCTTAATCAGCGCCTGCGTATAATCGGTGCCCGCCATGGTGCCGACGATGTCGCCTTTCAGATCCTGCTGCGAGCGATAGACTTTTTTATTGTCATCACGCACGACCAGCCCCGGTCCAAACGCAGTGACTGGCTGCGAGAACGCAATACGTTTTTCGCGCTCTGGTGTGGGTGTCATCCCGGCCACAATCATATCGATTTTGCCCGCAATTACAGACTGAATCAGCGTCGAGAAAGGCACCGCGGTAAAGTTGATGTCAAGCTTCTGACGTTTGGCCACTTCCGCAGCCACGTCCGGCATGAAGCCTTCAATTTTACCGGTTTTGGTATCCAGAAACGTGGTAGGCGCGCTGGAAGGCGGAGAGCCTGCCGTCAGTGGCGCTGCCTGTGCACTGCAAGTGAGGCCAAGGGCAACAGAGAATAAAGCCATGGTAACGTGCGACCGAAGAGACATCACTTACTCCTGATTGACATGTGAACAATTAATTTCACTATAATGAAATTAAATTCCTGCCTGTCAATCTTTTCTTTTCTAAAAATGTTGCGCCTCACAAATTAACACAAAACCCTTTGATTTCCCCATTCAGTGGGCTTTCAATTCACTTTATTACACTAATAAGTTAATGCTATGACGTCATCAGATGAAAAGTTTGACAGTATTTACTGATAAACATATTCATTTAAATGAATTTGAAGCATGACACTCAACACCGGCGGGAGCGCATAATGGACTGGAGCAGCATTCATGTTTACCTTCCCTTTCTTTTGCAAGGGGCTGAAATGACGATTTATATCACGCTACTGTCCTTGCTCATCAGTACGCCGCTGGGGTTGATCTTCGCTGCCGCAAAAATGTGTCCTTTTAAAATCATTTCCTGGTCCGTCAGCGTCATCATTAATATCACTCGTGCACTGCCGATGATTGTGGTGCTGTTCTACATCTATTTCGTTTTTCCCGATATCGGCATTACCCTGACATCCTTTCAGGCCAGCGTCATCGGTATCGCGTTTTGCTTTTCAACCTTCCTGGCCGAGATTTTTCGTTCCGGTATTGAATCGGTCGATCGTGGTCAGCTTGAGGCGGCGCGCTCTATGGGCATGAGCTTCTTTAAAGCGATGCGACGCGTCATTCTGCCTCAGGCTTTTCATGTCGCGCTGCCGCCATACAGCAATACCCTGGTCATGATGCTGAAAGACTCAGCGCTGGCGTCAACGATCGCGGTTACCGAAATGACCCGCCAGGGCCAGCTTCTGGCGGCTTCGACCTTTGATAACACCACTGTGTATACGCTGGTGGCGTTGCTCTACCTGACGTTATGCATGCCGTTGCTGGCTTTTACCAGGCACCTTGAAAATCGCCAGAAAAAAGGAGCATGAGATGATTGAAATTCTTGATGTCCATAAGCGCTTTGGTGCAGTTGAAGTGCTGAAAGGGGTGAGTTTTCGCGTCGAAGAGGGCGAAGTGGTGTGCCTGGTCGGGCCTTCAGGCTCCGGGAAATCGACGGTGCTGCGCTGTATCAACGGGCTGGAAACCTATGAAAGCGGCACCATCCGCGTGCTTGATCAGCATGTTGACAGTAAAAGCAAACGTATCAACGCGCTGCGTCGCCAGATCGGTATGGTTTTTCAACGCTTTAATCTGTTTCCTCACCGTAGCGTGCTGGAAAACGTGATGGAAGGGCCGATTTACGTCAATGGCGAGACACGCAGTAAAGCCGAAAAGATGGCCAAAGAGCTGCTGGAAAGAGTAGGGCTGGGCGACAAACTTTCCGCCTGGCCGTCGCAGCTTTCCGGTGGTCAGCAGCAGCGCGTAGCGATTGCCCGCACGCTGGCCCTGCAGCCTAAAGCCATTCTTTTTGATGAGCCGACATCCGCGCTGGACCCAGAACTGGTCGGCGAAGTGCTGCAGGTTATGCGCAACCTGGCCCAGCAGGGAATGACCATGATCGTGGTAACGCATGAGATGCAGTTTGCAAGAGAGGTCGCCGATCGCGTGTGTTTTCTGCACAGCGGACAGATTGTAGAGCAGGGGCATGCGGATGAGGTGCTGCTGCGGCCTCAGGAAGCGCGCACGCAGGATTTCCTGCGCCGCGTACTGGGCAACACAGGCGTACAGAGTCTGATGAATACCTAATTCAAACGGCCCGTTTGATCGGGCTTCGCTAGCCATTCAGCTGAGATGAGCGGCCCTGCCTGTCACCCGACGCTGCGTCCAGCAATATTTCTGGCAACCTTTCGCCTGAGGCGTCGGTACAAACGCCCCCGCCAGGCGGATTAAGCCCGCATCTGAATGCCTTCAGTAATAATGTGCTGAAGGTTTTTTACCGTCTGGTCGAAAAAGGCCGGATCGCTGAGCGTTTTACCGGTGATTGCCTCAACCTGCACGCTAAAATCGGCGTAATGCTGCGTCGTTGCCCACAGCATAAAAATCAACTGCATTGGATCGACGGGGGCAATGCGCTCATCTTTAATCCAGCCCCGAATGACATCGCATTTCTCTTCTACCAGGGTTTTCAGGCCGCCCCCCAGCTCCTGTTTCAGCAACGGCGCGCCCTGAACCATCTCCAGGCAAAAAAGTCGCGAAGCCTGCGGATGATCGCGGGACACACAGAGTTTCAAGCGAATATATTCTCTTATGGCTTCCAGTGGATGCTGATCGGGCTGTAAGGCCTTTAACGGTGCAAGCCAGATATCCAGCAGTCCTTTCAGCACATCAATATAGAGCGCTTCTTTTGTCGGGAAGTAATAAAAGAGGTTGGTTTTCGAGACGTCAGCCCGTTCTGCAACCTGCTCCAGCCGGGTGCCGTGAAAGCCATAGAGTGAAAAAAATTCCAGTGCGGCGGTCATGATAGCGCCACGTTTGGCAGCAACCGCCCGCGAGCGTCGCGTTGTGGTTTTGGAGCCTGGGCTAACGGATTTTTGCTCTCCGGCGGCAGCGTGCGGGTGTTCGACCAATGGCTTCACAACATCTCCTGAGACAAACAGCAAGGCGTGAATCATAACAAATGGGGGCAGGGGCGACCATCGCAACGCTCATTATTCACGCGCTCTTAAATCAACAGTTGAGCGATTTGCACCCTTTTTGCTCAATCTTGCCTGTTATCTGTGCAGTTATTTTTGAACAATGGGTCCGAAACGGACCGTTTGCTCCAGTTATCTTCTATTCAAACTTTCAACCCTATGAAAAGGTTATTTATTTTAAAACTGGCACCCGCTTTGCAAAGACTCTTGCGTCTGGAGATTTCAGCACGGTGCAATTCGGAACCCGCAGGACGCACTCAAGCCGCGCAGAGATTTTCGTAAGCCCTTGTATTGGTACGTATTACTTTTAATCGAGGTGAGCGATGAAAATCGGTGTCTTTATTCCTATCGGCAACAACGGTTGGTTAATTTCAGAAACTGCACCGCAGTACAAACCGACCTTCGACCTGAACAAAACCATCGTGCAAAAAGCGGAGCACTACCATTTCGATTTTGCGCTTTCTATGATTAAACTGCGCGGCTTCGGTGGTAAAACCGAATTTTGGGAACACAATATGGAGTCGTTCACGCTGATGGCCGGACTGGCCGCCGTGACCTCTCGCATCCAACTTTACGCCACGGCCGCTACGCTGGTGATGCCGCCGGCGATCGTCGCGCGCATGGCCGCCACCATTGATTCCATCTCTAACGGCCGTTTCGGTGTCAACGTTGTCACCGGCTGGCAAAAACCCGAGTACGAGCAAATGGGCATGTGGCCGGGCGATGACTATTTTACCCGCCGCTATGATTACCTGACCGAATACGTGAGCGTGCTGCGCGATCTGTGGGGCACCGGCCACTGCACGCTCGACGGCGAATTTTTCAAAATGGACGACTGCCGCGTCAGTCCCCGCCCGCAAAGCGAGATGAAAGTGATCTGCGCCGGGCAAAGTGATGCAGGCATGGCGTTTTCTGCCAGACATGCCGACTTTAATTTCTGCTTCGGCAAGGGCGTCAATACACCAACGGCCTTCGCGCCAACCGCCGCCCGCATGAAAAAAGCGGCAGAGGCTGAAAACCGCGACGTATCTTCTTATGTGCTGTTCATGGTCATCGCCGATGAAACCGATGAGGCCGCGCGCGCCAAATGGGAGCTGTATAAAGCCGGGGCTGACGCCGAGGCGCTCGCGTGGCTGACCGATCAGAGCAGCAAGGACACCCAATCCGGCAGCGATACCAATGTCCGTCAGATGGCGGATCCCACCTCAGCGGTCAACATCAATATGGGCACACTGGTCGGCTCCTGGGCCAGCGTCGCCAGAATGCTCGATGAAATCGACACCGTGCCCGGCGCTGGCGGCGTCCTGCTGACCTTTGACGACTTCGTTGAGGGCATCGAAAACTTTGGCCGCTACATTCAGCCATTAATGAAAACCCGCCAGCACATCGGCATTGCGCAGAAAGAGGTCGCATAATGAACGTTGTTGAGAATCCGTCAGTGGTCCGCCGCGAACCCCACAATACCGGCGAGGAAACGGTCCTCACAGCCCGTCCTGAAGCCATCGCTTTTACCCCGCAGCAAACCGCGCTGATTGTCGTGGATATGCAAAATGCCTATGCGTCACAGGGCGGTTACCTGGATCTGGCGGGCTTTGATGTCTCTGCCACCGCGCCGGTGATCGCCAATATTAAAGTGGCGATTGCCGCCGCACGCGCGGCGGGCATCAAAGTGATTTTCTTCCAGAACGGCTGGGATAATCAGTATGTCGAAGCCGGCGGTGCGGGGTCGCCGAACTTCCATAAATCCAATGCGCTAAAAACCATGCGCAAACGCCCGGAGCTGATGGGCAAACTGCTGGCAAAAGGCGACTGGGATTACGACCTGGTCGATGAGCTTCAGCCGCAGCCGGGCGATATTGTGCTGCCCAAACCCCGTTACAGCGGTTTCTTTAATACCCAGCTCGACAGTCTGCTGCGCAGCTATGGCATTCATCATCTGGTCTTTACCGGCATCGCCACGAATGTCTGCGTGGAATCCACCCTGCGCGATGGCTTTTTCCTGGAATATTTTGGCGTCGTACTGGAAGACGCGACGCACCAGGCCGGCCCGGAATTCGCACAGAAAGCCGCGATCTATAACATTGAAACCTTTTTTGGCTGGGTCTCTAACGTGCGTCAGTTCTGTGACGCTGTAGGTTACAAAACTGAACAACACGCGGCCTGACCGCTTTTACAAAGGACAATCAACGATGCCTAAAAGCGCCATTATTCCCGCTGGCAGTGGAGTGCCACTGGCACCTTTTGTTCCGGGCACGCTCGCCGATGGCGTGGTGTACGTTTCCGGGACGCTGCCGTTTGATAAAGACAACAACGTGGTGCACGTTGGCGATGCCGCGGCACAAACCCGTCACGTTCTGGAGATCATCAAAAACGTGATTGAAACCGCAGGCGGCACAATGGAGGACGTCACCATGAATTCCATCTTTATCACCGACTGGGCCAACTACGGGGCAATCAATCAAGTCTACGCCGAGTATTTTCCCGGTGAAAAACCCGCGCGTTTCTGTATTCAGTGCGGGCTGGTGAAGCCGGATGCCCTGATTGAGATCGCAACGATTGCCCACATCGGCAAGTAATCTGTTTACCGGCATCTGTTCTGATAACCCTGAGGAAACAGCATGTATTACAAGGTATTAGGTAAAGATAATGCCGATGCAGACACGGTCGTGCTCTCTTCAGGGCTGGGCGGTTCCGGCAGTTTCTGGCAGCCGCAACTGCCTGTACTGACACAGTATTTTCGCGTCGTGATTTATGACCAGCACGGCACCGGCCTGAGTCAGGGCACCGTTCCGGCCGGTTACCGCATGGAGGATATGGCCGATGAGCTGGCGGGCATGCTCAATGGGCTGGATATCCGCCGCTGCCATCTGGTCGGTCACGCACTCGGCGGCATCGTTGGCCTGCATCTTGCACTGCGTTATCCGGCCTTACTGCAAAGTCTGGTGGTCATCAACGGATGGGCAACGCTCGACAGCCAGACGCGTCGCTGCTTTGAGGTCCGTCAGAACCTGCTGCTTAACAGCGGGGTGGATGCGTATGTTCAGGCGCAGCCCCTGTTTCTGTATCCGGGCGACTGGCTTTCTGAGCATGAGACGTTATTGCAGGAAGAGCGCCAGCATCAGGTGGCGCATTTTCAGGGAATGGAAAATCTGCTGCATCGCTTACAGGCGCTGATGACGTCTGACCTGACCGCCTCGCTCGACGGGGTGATCGCACCGACGCTGGCGCTGAGCTGTAAAGACGATTTGCTGGTGCCCTGGCAGCGCTCGGCCGATCTCGCTGCCCGTCTTCCTCTGGGGGAGCACCAGCAAATGCAGTATGGCGGTCACGCCATGAGTGTGACCGACCCCGATACGTTTAACCCGATTTTACTGGACTGGCTGCGGCGGCATGCTTTTCATGCAGCTGACATCGTGTCCGAGCCCTTTTCAACGGAGATATCATGGCCGAAGCCTTAACCGCCAGCGCCCTGGCAACCCTGTTCACCGACGCCCGCACCCATAACGGCTGGCTGGATAAACCGGTGACCCATGAACAGCTGGAAACGATTTACGCGCTGGCGCGCATGGGGCCAACATCTGCAAACTGCAGCCCGGTGCGCATTGTGTTTATCCAGAGCCAGGCGGCCAAAGAGAAACTGGCACCGGCGCTGTCCAGCGGCAATCTGAAGAAAACCCTGACTGCACCGGTGACGGCGATCATTGCCTGGGATCCTGCGTTTTATGAATTACTGCCCGAACTGTTTCCCTCCGGCGATGCGCGTTCGTGGTTCACCTCCAGCCCGCAGCTGGCGCACGATACGGCATTTCGCAACAGCAGTCTGCAGGCAGCCTATCTGATTATGGCCTGCCGCTCACTCGGACTGGACACCGGACCGATGTCTGGTTTCGACAATGCGAAAGTGGATGAAACCTTCCTGGCGCAGACGGGCTGGAAATCCAACTTTCTCATCAACATCGGTTACGGCGACAGCAGCAAACTGTATCCGCGCGCACCGCGTCTTGACTTTGACCGCGCCTGCCGCGTGCTGTAAGCACCCTGTTTCATTATGAGGACACGAGCATGCAATCCACTCTGAACGCCACACAGCCCGCAACCGCTGCTAAACAGGCTGCCGTTGAAAAGCAAGAGTTCCGCGATGCGATGGCGCACCTGGGTTCCGCCGTCAACATCATCACCACAGACGGGGCAGGTGGACGGGCCGGTTTTACCGCCTCTGCGGTATGCAGCGTGACCGATACGCCACCGACGTTGCTGGTATGCCTGAACCGCGCGGCCTCTGTTCATGCGGCGTTTACGCAAAACCAGGTGCTGTGCGTTAACACGCTCTCAGACGGTCATGCGTCGCTGTCCAATCTGTTCGGCGGAAAGACACCGATGGATGCGCGTTTCGCGGCCGCTGACTGGGCCAGCCTTGCCACCGGATCGCCGATCCTCACCGATGCGCTGGTGTCGTTTGACTGCAACATTACGCAGATCACCAGCGTCGGCACCCACGATATTTTGTTTTGTGAAGTCGTTGCTATTCAGCGCAACGACAACGGCCATGGACTGGTGTATTTCGACCGGCGCTATCACCCACTGATGCGTCAGACAGCCTGTTAACTCACTCCTCTCAACTTAGTAAGGGTCGTGCATGGCAAATACTTGGTTTCCGCAATGGCGTAAAAGAGAAGGCAATCTGGAGGGCGTCGTCATCGCGCCGGATGAACGGCTGCCGTCAGGCACGACGATCATTATGGGATTGCAACATACGGTAGCGATGTTTGGCGCCACGGTCCTCATGCCCTTACTGATGGGCTTTGACGCTAATATGGCCATCCTGATGTCGGGGATCGGTACCTTACTGTTCTTCCTGGTGGTAGGCGGCCGCGTACCAAGTTACCTCGGGTCCAGTGCCGCCTTCGTCGGACTGGTTATCGCGATAACCGGCTACAGTGGTCAGGGTGCGAATCCCAATATCGGTGTGGCCCTTGGCGGGATTATTGCCTGCGGCCTGCTCTATATGGTGATCGGTTTTATCGTAATGGCGGTTGGCACGCGGTGGATTGAACGTCTGATGCCGCCCGTCGTGACCGGTGCCGTGGTCATGGCGATTGGGCTAAACCTCGCGCCGATTGCGATTCACAGCGTCTCCGCCTCCTCGTTTGACAGCTGGATGGCCGTCATGACCGTGCTTTGCATCGGTTCGGTAGCCGTATTCACCCGCGGTCTGGTGCAGCGCCTGTTGCTGTTACTGGGGCTGGTGGCCGCTTATCTGATTTATATGGTCATCACCAACGGCCTTGGACTGGGCACGCCAGTGGATTTTAGCGCGGTCGCTCAGGCACCCTGGTTTGGCGCACCAACCGTTACGACGCCGGTATTCAGCGCGCATGCCATGCTGATGATCGCGCCGGTCGCAGTAATCCTTGTCGCAGAAAATCTCGGCCATATTAAAGCGGTGGCTGGTATGACCGGTAAAAACCTTGATCCCTACATGGGCCGCGCGTTTGTCGGTGATGGCCTGGCGACGATGCTGTCCGCCTCCGCAGGCGGAACAGGCGTGACAACCTATGCAGAAAACATAGGTGTTATGGCTGTCACCAAAATTTACTCCACGCTGATTTTCGTCGCCGCGGCGGTCATTGCCATTGTGCTGGGCTTCTCACCTAAATTTGGCGCACTGATCCACACCATTCCCGGCCCGGTGCTCGGCGGCGCATCCATTGTAGTATTTGGGCTGATTGCCGTGGCAGGTGCCCGCATCTGGGTACAAAACCACGTCGACCTGGGGCTGAACGGCAACCTTATCATGATCGCGGTCACGCTGGTTTTAGGCGCAGGCAATTTTACCCTGACGCTCGGCAGCTTCAGCATGGGCGGGATCGGCACTGCGACCTTCGGGGCGATTTTGCTGAATGCATTTTTGAGCCGAAGCAAAATGGCAAGCGCACAGCCAGGGGTGAAGACGGAGGCGGTGGTGAAGGAGTAAACCGGGATCTTTTCCTCAGCCGGAGAAGCAGGAAGGGCGGAGCGGGCCGGAACGACAACCAGGTGTTTTTTACGTACCCGTAAAGCATCATTCAGGAAACAAAGAGGCTAAGCGGAAGAAAAACGCTCTGCCCGCCAGTGAAACAGGGCTGTGCTCCGTACACGGTAGCATCAGCCCAACTCCATAAGAGGTTTTCGCAAAAAAACCGTGGGTTTTCAGGCAATTTACCTTAGTCGTCACGTTGAATGCTTTCCTCATGGACATTACTGCCCACCGTTTTCCCGTTTTGATTCTCAATGCGTTACCCGTGAATGATGAGTGGCGGTTCTCACTCGATCTCGCTGCGTGTGAGACAGCAACCAATATCATTCGTCATGCGCTAAATGAAGACAGTCACCGCCGGTTTACAGTGGAATTTATTGCGTCAGACATCAGCATTACGCTTCGCTTTATGGACGAGGGGAGTGTATTTCCCGCTGAACGCCTCCAGGCGGCACGTTGTGATGCTTTTTCTGACCAGACAATAACCCAGGAAAGCGGCAGAGGGCTGAAATTGATTTTGTGGTATGTGGATAAATTCCGGATCGAATACTCGGCGGGCAAAAATATTACTTTGCTGGAAAAGTCGTTGGTATGTTAGTGCCGAATGCCTGTTATGAGCGAATGTACTGGACTGATAAGCTGTTGCGCCGGGCGAACGCGGTGTTACCCTACGTATGTCCATGCTGCTAACAACAGACTCAACGACACGTTCTGAGCGGCACACGCATTCAACCTATGGCATCGCAGTTCTGTAATATTTTTTGGACAGGCACTTATGCACCTGTCACACGGCGCCCACTTAGTCGTCAGTATGTGGTGGAACCGGCAAACCTAGCGCGCTTACCAGTTCATCGATACCGAGAGGAACGTCAAACCATTTGTCGTTCGACAGAACGACGCGGCAGCCTTTTGAAAATTCTTCTTCACGGACCCAGGCAATAAGCTCTTTCTGGATCATCCATGTTTTATTATTTCTGTCCCTGAGGGTCACCAGGTTAGTGGGTGAGCAGGAAACGCCGGTGGTTGTTTCTGAGGTGTGATATATGCTGGTGTCTAACATGCGGTGCTCCAGTCAAATGGCTAGCTTGAAACTTTTTTATTGTGTATGAGTAACCACGGCAGACGGACCACCAGGACGAGCTTTTTGCCGTCCCTCCGCTCTTGCCGCACAACGAGAGTTAACCTGCACTTACATTAATCCGCTTCCTGCATTCACCTTCCTTCCTGTCGCTGAAAGGTTTCAACAGAAAGCTATCCGCATCAGAAACGCGGACAAGTGGTCAGCTAGTATATCGTCACCGTTTCGTTTTTCTTCACGGCTATCTGCTTTGGCCCGTGCAAGACGGTAAACAAAGTGGCCACTCATTCAGAAAGAGCCTGTTATCTGAGCAGACATTTTTCTCTGGGCCAGTGTGATTGTACATTCTGGGTTATAGGCAGTCTGACAAGCTGAACAACGCTTTTCGGGCGGGTCAAACCAGGCGCATCGTGAAAGCAGAATGCACCTAAAAATCGTTCCTTGCTGGTGTGTATCAGCAGTGTATACTTATAACTCACACTTCGGAGGTGTACATGAAATACAGAACTAACGTCACCATTGATAAAGAAGCCTACGAGATATTTTCATCTGCGGGCTTAAACCTTTCTAAAATGGTTAACGAGCTTGTCACTACTGAGGCTCGCAGAATCCGGGCTGAACGCTGGAAAGAAGAAAACCGTGAAAGCATGAAAGCCTTCTCTGACTTTGTGGGAGAAGAGGGATCGCTTTCTGATATGTACAGGAACTGGTAGGGATGCAATTTGACGTTTACTCACACAAGAATGGTAAAAAATATCCTTATCTTGTTGAAATACAAAGCTACCTGATAGACACACCAGGCCGTTTAATGGTTGCCCCCCTTGCTCTTTCGGGCGAGTTCGTGGGTTCAGGTGAACTTTATCCTGAGGTACTGGTTAACGGCAGCAAGTACCGCGTTGTGACAACCGACATTGCATCTGTCCCGGTGAAAGCGTTAGGGGATAAAGTGGGTGATGTCAGTCAGTATGAAGCAGCAATAAAAAACGCCATTTTCAGGCTTTTTTGGGGTTTCTGACAGGTTTTCTTAACCCACCGATGCCGGTCACCGGCAATGACGGGGCGGGTCGGCCAGCTATGAATGTCGCATTCGCTGGCGGTTTTCGTTAGTCTGCCGCGAATAAACGTTCACGGCAGTAAACCTAAAACACAGCACCGCTATTCTGGCTTTCTTAAAAGGCAGGAATCACGTGATCAAGTTTGGGTCGTTCCAGAGACGAAATCCACCTTCGAATGCCAGCGTGTTGTCGCCTTTCCGGCAGTTGGGCGGAAGTGAATCGAGTTCACCTACGTTTCCGCCGCCTAAGACGACGTACTCAGGCTGTAACGCGGCGGTCAGCATCTCCACTACATCAAAAACACGCTCTTGCCATTTTTTGTTGCCCTTTTTTATCCGATAGGCTTCACCCACATAATGTTCATAGCTATTGCCCTTGCGATAAGGTAAGTGAGCAATCTCCATGGGCTGAGCGACATTCTCAACGATCATCGCAGCACCTAATCCCGTGCCAAGACCGAGAAAGAGCATGCGTCCGCCCTGATAGGAACCCAGCGCCTGCATCAGGGCGTCGTTGACGATACGAACAGGGCAACCGAATGCGCCCGCATAGTCAAATCCCACCCAGCCCTCACCGAGGTTGGCGGGTTCCCGAAGCGGTTTGTTGTGGGCGACCGGACCGGGATATCCCATTGCAATCACATCGTAGGTCATGCCTTCAGCCAGGCTCTTAACCACAGCAACCATTTCAGCCGCAGACATTGTCTTTCCACTGTCCGCCTTCTTTTTCACCCCGCCAGCGCTGGAGAGGATTTTTACATGGCTTCCGCCGATGTCGATGGCCAGAACGATTTCATCTTTTTTCTTTTTAGGTTGCCGCGTCATTGATAGTGCTCCATAACTCAATCGGGATCGACCCAGCCGCCGGGGGGCGCAAAGTCTGCCATCGTATCCGGCCCCCAGGTTCCGGGCTTGTAGGAAAGGGGGACGGTTTTCTTATCCAGTACTGGCTCAACGATCTTCCAGGCCAGTTCCGCTGCGTCTTGTCGGGTAAAAAGATGACGATCGCCAGCCATCGCATCGCCTATCAGCCGCTCATAGGGCGCCATATCGCCGATGCCATCGTCAAGCGCCGTTAGCTCAACGGCCTCACCTCGCATCTTTTCGCCAGCCGCCTTGCGTCGCGCCCCAATGCCGATCGTAATATCCGGACCAAGGCGAAAGCGGATATAGTTAGCGGCCTCGTTGGCAATGTCATCGAAAAGTGTAACGGGTGGTCGCCGGAAGCGCACGATCACTTCCGTCGCATGCGCAGGCAGATTTTTTCCGGCACGGATAAAAAAGGGAACACCACTCCAGCGCCATGTCGCAATCCGGAAACGAACCGCAGCGAACGTCTCTGTCGAAGAGGAAGGGTTGACACCGGGTTCATCGGTATAGCCTGCAAACTGTCCACGAACCACATCATCGTCTGACAGGGGAGGAATGGCCTTCAGCACCTGAACTTTCTCATCAACCAGATCGTCAGACGCGCCGGAGGCGGGAGGTTCCATAGTCAGCAACAGAAGCACATTCACCAGGTGATTTTGGATCACATCGCGGAGGCAGCCAACTTCATCATAAAACTTGCCACGTCCTTTAATACCAAAGTCCTCGGCCATAGTAATCTGAACGCTTTCGATATGATCGCGATTCCATATTGGTTCGAGGAAGCTGTTGGCAAAGCGAAAATAAAGGAGATTCTGGATGGCTTCCTTCCCCAAAAAGTGATCGATACGGAAAATCACGTCCTCATCGAAAACGTTGTGAAGCACGTTGTTCAGCTGTTTTGCCGACGCGAGATCGCGGCCGAACGGCTTTTCCACCATCAGGCGGGCACCTTTCGCGATACCTGCCTCTTGCAGACCTGTGACGACCGTTTCAAACAGCGAGGGGGGAATAGCCAGGTAATAGAGCGGGTGATGATGGTCCCCCAGCGCATCGCGCAATCCATCGAATGTTGACTGAATGCGATAATCGCCGGAAACATAGGACAGCCTGTCCGCCAGCGCAGCAAAGACTGCCTCATCGAACTCATCAACGTGTTTTTCAACCGACTCTTTTGCACGCACAATCAACTGGTCGCGCGTCCAGTCTTCAAACGCCACACCGATAATGGGCGTATTGAGCGTGTTACGCTTCACCATTGCATAGAGTGAAGGGAAGATCATTTTATAGGCAAGATCGCCCGTGACACCGAACACTACCAGTACGTCTGATCGTTGCTGCACCATCGCTGTATCCCTCCGCTTTAGCGGGTTTTTTCCAGATGGCCACCGAAGGCGTGCCGCATGGCTGAAAGAACTTTTTCAGCAAACAGTGCTTCACCACGAGAAGAGAAACGCCCGAAGAGAGCAGACGCGAGAACCGGCGCGGGAACGCCCGTTTCCACCGCTGTCTGCAGTGTCCAGCGGCCTTCACCGGAATCTGACACACGACCATCATAGTTTTTAAGGTGCGGGTCCTGCTTCAACGCCTCGGCGGTCAAATCCAGCAGCCAGGAACCGATAACCGAGCCATGTCGCCATACCTCCGCAACGGCGGGAAGATTGATGTCAAAACGGTAATATTCAGGATGGGACAGAGGCGCGGTTTCCGCATCTGCCTCTCGTTCGCCGTTTCCGGCATTGGCGGCTTTCAGTATATTCAGGCCTTCGGCATAGGCGGCCATCACACCATATTCAATGCCATTATGTACCATCTTGACGAAGTGTCCGGCGCCCACCGGCCCACAATGAAGATAGCCTCTCGGCGCTGTGCCTACGGTCGCATCTTCCTCAATGTGCTGACCGGCACCGGGCGCGAGCGACGCAAAAATCGGATCCAGACGCTTCACAGCCGCCTGCGGGCCACCGATCATAAGGGAATAGCCACGTTCCAGGCCCCACACGCCACCCGATGTACCGACGTCGATATAGTCGATCCCAAGGGGGGAAAACTCTCCAGAGAGATCGATCGCTTCACGATAAAAGGAGTTGCCCCCGTCAATGATGGCGTCGCCTTTATTCAGCTTTGATGCGAAATCCCGCGCAATCTTCGGTGTGATCGCGGCAGGCAGCATGAGCCAGACCGCGCGCGGCGCCGCCAGTTTAGCAATAAGATCGGCTGGCGACGACGCGCCGGTTGCTCCCTCTTTAACCAGTGCGTCAACGTTATCGGCGTTCACGTCGAAGACCACGCAATCATGGCCCTGTTTAAGAAGACGACGAACCATGTTTGCGCCCATACGGCCGAGTCCTACCATTCCAATCTGCATATCATTCCTCTCTGTCAATGCGCATTTGATTTTCCGGTTCATTCACAACCTGAACGGTGAAGTCGGTGTGTTCCCAGTTTTCAACATCAGGCCAGTAGAAGGTGAAGACAACGCGGGTTCCTGCGTCCTCATGCTGTAAAGGCAGGTCCACATAGTATGTGCCAAGTCCGGAAGGGATCGCCGGGCTGTCAGAGACGGTCGCCCAGTTATCTGTGCTCCAGTGCACCAGTGCGTTCGCTTCCGTTTCCAGCCTCAGTTGCTTCCCGACAGGAACAGAAGACAGGCGGTTGTTAAAGCGCCATATGCGCAAGTGCGATGCGGTTTTATTCCGGATATAGCGCTCGACGCCCTGCGGTGGCATATCGAAGACCGCGCCATCGCGGAGCGACCGCACGAGTTTAATATGCTCGGAATGCGCCCAGACAAGTGGCATGGCGCTCCCGGCTGGCTGGCCGAAGAACAGCTCCCTTTCAGGAATATCGGGCCCATCCCAGGTCTGTTCCGGTAACAACCCGCCCGGACCTGCCGACTTCTCCAGCGTGGATAAGAGCGCCTCCGCGACCTCGCGCCTGCCCGCTGCCAGCTCGTAATGCGCGCGTTCGCCCGCCAGCAAGGGCCAGGGACGTCCCTGGCCGATACCATCGAACGGCGCGCCGTCTTCGTGCTCACCATAGCCATCGCCGGTATACCGATACCATAGTGGCCCCTGAGGGAGTTCGACACGCAGACTGTGGTCGATTGCTTTTACCGTATCCACGATATGCGGGTCGTCGGCGGCGCGCAGACCAAAACGCACCAATGCCAGGGCATCCGGACTCAGGACATCGGTGGTGGACAGAATCGCCCGATCCGGCGTCTGGTTGCGGATCTCGGTTTCGCCGGATGCGCTTGCTTCATCCGTTGCGCCGGGGGGAGCGATGCGGACGTAGTGACCGGCAATACCAACTGATGCGCAAAAATCGGGCTCTCCGGCAAAGGTCCATTTTTCAATCTGCTCATTCCAGCAGTCGGCGGTTTCGCGCAGATGGTATGCAGCCACCTCATCGCCGTCTAGCGAAAGCAGGTCCGCGGCGGCAAGGAGAGCGGAGACTTCGACCGCCAGAGTAAACGGGCTGTAGCCCGCGTCTTCTTCCCAGCGATCCTCGCCGGTCGCCGGGCCGTTGGTCAAAATATAGCGGGCCGCACCGCGCAGCATGGGCATAAAGTGTTTCAGCGCTTTTTTATCGAGATGACCAAGTCGGAGCAGCATATCGGCTAGCAGAACAGGGAAGGCACACTCATCCATCTGGATACCTGACCAGTATGGTTTTCCATCGAGCCACAGGTTCTGTGGCCAGCGCCCGGAGGGCTCCTGAACGCGTCGGAGATAGTCCAGTATGGCGAGTGCTTCGTTGGCATCGCCGGCTGCCAGGAATCCCCCAGCCGTTTCGACCAGGTCACGCGGCCAGACCAGATGATAGCCTCCCAGATCGTCATCGCCCCTCGAAAATCCCCACGGAATCGTCAGGCTCGCGACAACAGCACCGGGGCAATCGGCTGCTTTATGCGAGGCCAGAACTGCGGTTGACACCCGGTATGTATTCACACCGTTCCGCTCGAGTTGATCGAGTGGAATGAGCGTGTTCTGCCATGCTTGCCAGTTGCTGATGTAGTGCTTGCGGGCTTTGTCAAAGCCTGCTTTCAGACTGGCGGTTGCCGCCGCTGCGGCTTCGGATTCTGTCTGGCCGAACCCGATTGCCAGCGTGGCTTCACGGCAGGCACTAGTGAATGCCAGCTCACCGGCAAGGGCGACATTGCCATCGTTCGCGCGCTGATACGAATTCGCGATGCGCCCGTATTTTTTCAGCTGTTGCCAGCCGTCTGACGTGCCGACAAAGCCCACGCTCATTGCCGTCCAGGGTATATCGCAGACGAGCGCTAAGTAACGAGAGCGACCCGTGGCGAAAAGCACGGGCCTGTCTTCAAATTCACTGATCCATGCGGTGTTCATTTGCCCGGCGTTCACCAGATGGGGAGCGAGCAGGGCGGTGATCTTGTAATCCGCAACATCCCCCTTTAGCGCGGTGAAACGGATGCGTTGGAGGACACAGTCACGGGCAGGATCCGTGATGATATCTTTTTCGAGCCGGTAGCGACCATCCCGGGCCGTGTTAACGATCGAAAAGGCCGGAATGCCTGGCGAGACCGTATGGGTTACTGTTGAGCAATCGCGCTTTTCTTCTGAAAAATAACCTTCAGGGGCGGTGATGATGAACCCAAAATCGCGGGTGCAGGCGCTGTCAACGCGCGGATAATAAATTTCGTTGAGAATGCCGTGGCTTAAGGTGAACCAGACGCGGGAATCAGGTGAAAGGGCGTTACCAATTCCGCTCTTGGCACTCGATGTCCAGCGGGCTTCAATCCCTGGCTTTCCCGGCGCTACGTCAATGATGGCGCGCTGTTGTTGGGCGTCCTCGCTTGCGCACATTTGCAACGGTAGGGCGTCGTTGTCAGAATTTGACATATTCAGAATACCTTGGCTGTGTGCAGAAAAAATCTTAACCACGAAGATGCGGATAACATCCTGACTTATCGCGGGCAAGAGTGAAATATTTCTATACCAAAGCAACTTGGTTAAACTTAAAATCTTGTGATTTTAGTATCGAACCTAATAGGGTTATAGCCGCTGTAACATTTCCGGTCAACTCTCTGAAAAGTTTCAATACACATGAAAGTGTAAAAAATAAAATTTTTTTAGCGGTTAAGAATTACGGCTGAGTTAATTATTACCCGGGCCTGACGCTCTGGGGCCAACTGCATGGCAAACAATCAGTTTTTTATTTGACAGCTTTCACCAGGATATGGCTCCGGGAAAGCGTTATATAGACGTGACAGAATCTTTACGGGAGGATGGCTTGCTGTGTGCCTGTACACCCCCGACCTCAGTTTGCGTGGTGTTTATTTCGCTGAAGGTTGAGAATAAGTGCGTAATCGCTTCCACATCAAATCCAGAGGCCGGAAGGATATTTTCACGCTCAGCATTCAGAGCGATTAAGAATGCGCAGCTTCAACATTGCAGAGACAGAATTTCGTGCATGAGCTTTGATTCCAGGTGCTAAATGATGCATCCTGACGTCAATATCATTCAGATCCACTAAGCGGGAAAGCCTGAAGCAATAATCGGGGAGGCAATGCATTCGGAACAGGGAAGTAACGAATTACAAGAGCAGGGGAAATGCTGACTTGTGGCATCGTTAATCGTATACCTTACTATTAACCTATTTTGTACCAGAATCAGATGCTCCTTTAAAACATCAGCGTTATTCACCAAATTAAATATGTCCTGTATTTTGGAAGATTCAACAGTTTTAACCTTTCACAATTTGGCACTCAATAATTTCAATCCATACTACGAATAAATTTTCACACTTTTGACGTGCTCGAATTTGGTGGAACTCATGAGGCACTTGCCTGTAAATCATGCGTACACGGCGTGGGCAATTTTTATGACCTCCGCATATTTTAATCCCGTCCATGCAGGTGCAGTTCTTAGTGTGACGCCTTACTCTTTATCTGACCGCTCCCGCTTTGGCTGCCCGCTCATAGCAGATCCAGATGGATTTTGCGATAACCATAGACACATCCCGATTCCGGCCAGAACTGTTTAATCCTTCATGTCAGTCTCAGGTCTGCCTGATGGCGTTGTGAATGCGGCTGCTGAAGTCAGGCGTAAAAGCCACTGGGATACACATCCAGAACCCGACAGAGCAGACGAACAGGCCAGCAACAGATGTTATCACGGATAAAGGCGTACTTCAGTCGGACAGCTTTGCGAAGTACGCCGCGGCTTTTTTTAATATGTCCCGTTCGTCGGTAACCCGCTTCAGCTCTTTATGGAGACGGCGGATCCCGGCCTGAGCATCTGACTGTTCTTTATGAAGGGAAGAATTCGGACCGTACTTCTTTATCTAGGCGTAAAGGCTGTGGGTAGTGATATCAAGACGTGTTGCAACGCTGGAAACAGAATAACCACGATCAACAACCTGTTTGACTACTTCAATTTTAAACTCTTCGGGATAACGCTTACCGCTCATGTGCACCTCTCTTTTAAGTCATCTTAAATGACTCTGAGGTGTCTGATAAACTCGTGGCGATTCATTTTTACCATGATGCTTAACCTTAACGTAGCAGCAAAACATTAAAAAAGTCGGTTAAAGCTGGACGACTAACAGACTAAATGTGACAAATGACTTTCTTTTGACATTACTGACGCATTCATCGACTGTCTACTACAATCAGTTTAACTCTCGGAGGTGGAGAATGTTTAAGGATATTGGTCCCGGTCCAGTAGTCTTTTAACCCACACCCTGTTTAGCCAGGAGGAGTTTCAAAAGTCTGTAACCCTCCTTGTAGCTTTGCAATCTGCCTTAGCTTGAAATTTGTCTATTTTGTTAATGCGGGTGCTGACGTCGACGGTCAGAATTTTCACAAGGTTTTTCTTCATCCGGTTTGTTATACAAAAATCTCTGATTGTGGGTGCCAGAAAAGCCAGGAGTGCTGCAACCACCGCGTCTAAATCTTTGGGATCATTCATCAGTGAAGCCTGTTCTGGTAACATTTTATAAGTCTGTCCTCTTGGAAGAATATTGAGTTTTAAGTGCGTATAACATTCATTATGTTAAATAAAGAGTATGGTTAGCGTGCAGGCCGGAACCACCGCGGGTTTTCACATTTTGCGCGCGGCTTCACTGCTGGGTCCGCTCGTTCTCACGATACTCTCTTAGTTCTGTCCACGATATTGATGAGCAGGAATAAAAACGGCCATCTGTTTTCAGTGTTCGAACTTCAGCAGTTTTGCTGTATTTAGTCAGGTTTTCAATGACAGCTTCGGCCGCGGTGACTGTCGGAAAAAGGGTTGCTATGGTTGGATTTTTCGACCATTTATTTGTATCTGTATTGTAAGACAATGGCTGCGTCATACCCCGCATAATAATAAAACCTAAAAAGGTTTTATTGGTATGCTCATGTCTGTTATCAGCCTGAAAATTTTTAGCGACTTCGGCTTTCCTGGCCGATTCAGCAATCTTTGCCGCATGTCTTTTTCTTGGATCGCCGGATTTGTTTTTCATGGCTGTGCGGCCTGTATATTCACATTGCGGTAGCTACGATAGTTCACTTAAAGGCTGGAATAAGACGTCCTGTTACGAACTTACTTTGGTCCGTTTCCATCCTTTCCTGCCTCACTTCTCCCTGAAGTCCATCTCTGACACTGCCCTTATCCCTTTAGCACAGGAATAAGGGCGCTGGCACAGAGCGGTTATAAGCCTTGAGAAACGCTCATTCCTTTCTGGATTGTCAGCCCCGACAATATGTCAAAGAACTGCTGGAAAGTGCCGGCAAATAAGTACAGATGCTGGGAATCCTTATCACCTGCGATGTCATAATCCTGTTTTGCATCATCGACGTGCAGGCATGACCGGTCCCAGTAATAAACCCCGGATTGCTCACCTTCCGTAATCAGAACATAACCGTTATCACCCGGATCAATACCGATAATGACAGCATTCTCGACGAAAGAAAGCTCATCAAGGAGCTCATCATTCATAACGGAAATATCATAATTTTCGTTGCTGACATCGTGACCGAATAAAGCATCAAATGATACGTAACCGTTATCAACTCTATCAAAAGGTAAGTCACAGTAGTCGGGTGACTCGACTCTCAGTCCGTTATATTTCGCCAGAAAATCCCTGTAATCATCAGGAAAAGTAACCGCAAAGTTTTTGGCAAGCAGATCGATATCTGTCTGCCCGAGCCCCGCACCCGTTAAAATAGCCACCCGCGCCTCCTAAGCTCTGTTAACAGTTAGCTTTGATATGAGACACACCACCCCTGTGTGTGAACCGGCGGTGTATTTTCTTTGGAACTTCCTGCATTGTGACGCCATTTTCATGATGATGCCAGGTATTCACGTCATAATTCGCCATGCCTTTGCTCGCTCTGGCATCCGCTTTGCCAAAGTCACCCCCCGGAGACTTGCTGTGGTCGCCTTTCAAATCCGGAACGTCCACGCTCTGTCTTTCGTAAGGGGTAAAGTCCGGGTAACCGTCAGGATATCGTACGACGTTCCCTTCCCAGTCCTGATAAACCCACGCCCTGCCGTCTGTTTCCTGCCAGACCGTACCACCTTTATCCAGCCATTTAGACATATCTGGTAAGTTCAGCGGTTTTCCGGTAAGGCCCAGGGGATCAATCCAGCCCTGCGGATTCGGGGCATACTGATAAAGGTTCCACCCTCCCTTCAGCCCTATCGGGTCCTGTACAGTAAACCGGCCGGTCTGTGGGTCGTAGTAGCGGAACAGGTTGTAGTGCAGGCCTGTTTCCCTGTCAGAGTACTGACCCGCGTAGCGCAGTGGCTGGTGTGACAGCGTTGCGCTCTGCGCCTGACGCAAAAACCCTTCCGTCTGGTAATTAACCTCACCGAAGCTGCCGTAATGTCCACTCCAACGCAAAGCCCCGCGTTCGTCAGTCACCTCCAGTGGTGCACCGTTAATGTCGGTGCTGAACCAGTATATCTGGCCATATCCCTCATACTGATGGTGGTCTACACGGGCCAGCGGACTCCAGGTTTCAACGGGATCGTAAATGTAGGTACTGCACTGGCCGCTTTCATCAATCTCCTGAAGCAGACGGTATCCCTGCCACAGGAAACGGAGAGTCGTGGTTCCGTGGCTGGTCGTAACCGTTTTACGGGTTCGCCTGCCCAGCGCATCGTAGTGATAGTTCGCCTCAAAGCGGCCTTCGGGCCCGAGGCCCCGCGCAGATATAAGCCGGTTTTCTGCATCATAAACGAAATGCTGCTCATAAAGACCTGAGCGGCGACTGACCAGGTTGCCCCAGTAATCGTATTTCATGAACAGATTCTGCCAGTGCTCCAGGCGGTTGCTGGTCACCGGCAGGGCGCTTTTATCTTCAGTGAGATTGTCTGCGGCGTCGTAGCGGAAGTGTGTACTGCTGTGCCCCTGACGCGACTCGTAGTGCTTATGCAGACGGCCCTCGGCATCATGGCCATAGTGAACCTCACCTCTCAGCGTGTCGCTGATCCCGGCAAGGTCACCACGCGCGGTATAACGATACTGTCGCGTCAGGACAGCCTGCTCAGGCAGGGCGATGTCCGTTATCAGTTGGCTGCGCTGCAGCGTGCGCCTGCCAAGGCTGTCGTACTGCCGGACCTGTTCACGGCTCCCCTGCGTCCGCGCCGTTTCGCGGTGCAGCCGGTCCCGGGTAAACTCCGAAACCATTTGCTGGCCGAAACGGACGGCACTCACATGGCCAGAACCGTAGTGCAGCCAGGACAGGCGCTGCCCGCCGGGAAGCGTCAGTGCCGTCAGATTATTCAGCGCATCCCATTCGAAGCCGACCGTACCATTAACGCCTGATTCACTCAGTACGCGTCCGGCAGCATTGTGCGTGAACGCAATTTCATCCCTTTCAATGCCCAGCGCGGTACCTTCTTCGGTAGGGCTGCGCATTACGCGGCTGAGCTGGCCATTCACGTCACGTAAATAACGGTACTCTGCATGACGGTGAGCGCGTCCGGTCAGCAGGCCGCTGGCGTCATAGCTGTAACTCTGCAGTCGCCGCGCGATGCCTCCGTCTGCAGCCGGTCTTCCGTTTTCCTCGACCGCGGCAAGAAATCCCCGCGCATCCCATTCCATTCGCAAGATGGTTTCGTCAGGCCGTGTTTCTGTAAGCGGGCGCCCCACGGCGTCGTAGGTGAACCGGTATTCCCCACCGTTGCCATTATCAAGCCTCAGCAGGTCACCGCGGGGGCTCCATTGCCAGCGGCGTGTACGCCCGATCCTGTCAGTCAGGCTGACCGGAAGACCCAGCGCGTTGTACTGCCAGCGCGTCTCGCTTTCAAGCGGGTCCCGCCACGCTGACAGCTGCCCGTGTTTGTTCCAGCGCAGCGACTCCTGAGAGCCGTCGGGGCGGATGACCGCAGTCAGCTGCCCGCAGTCATTCCATTTACGGCGCGTGATGTGGCCTTCTACATCTTCACTGCTGATGAGCTGCCCGAAACGGTCATAGCTCAAGCGGCTGATGCTTCCGGAGCAGTCCGTCCGCTCTGTCAGAAGCCCCTGGCGGTTCCATTTCAGACGGACCACGCCGCCGGCTGCATCGGTAATGGCCAAGGGCAGCGTTTCCTCATCGTCCGGATACGCATACGTCGTGGTGCTTCCGGCGACATCCGTTTCGGATAACAGCCGGTTTTTCAGGTCATAAATGCCCTGAGACGACGTCTGATCAGGATAGACAATGCTGGCTATTCTGTCTGTCAGGCGATACCAGTGGTATCCGGTCCGCCGGCCGGCCGGATCGGTCTGCTCTTCAAGCCGGCCATACCTGTCCCATTTACTGCGGCGGATAGCGCCTCCGGGCAGTATGACGTCACAGAGCTCGCCATCTCGATAAACGAAAGCCGTCTGGCGCCCGTCATAGTCCGTAAAGGATGCAACGTTATCATCGTCATCAATCAGCCAGCAGGCTTCTGCGCCGTCGTCCCTGACCGCGCGGCGCCTGCCGTTTTCAAAATCGTACTCCAGTGTCAGCTGCTCGCCACAGCTGTGGCGAAACGCCACCACCCTCGGCAGGCCGTCAATTTCCCGCCAGCGATATTCACTGAGAAGGCCGTTGCGGTCTTCATGGGCGATCATAAGACCGTCCTGCCAGCGGAAGCGGCGGCGCACATTGCCGCCCCGCCCTGTTACCGCGCTTAACTGGTTTTCTCCGTCGTAAGCGTAACTGACCAGGCAGATCTCATCATCCAGCCAGGCGCCGGCCAGACGGCTATCTGTTCGTAAAACTCAGGTTAATGCTGTTTTAGCAAGTAATGTGGTCCGGGTCCGTATGATGATTTTACTGGCGGAATTATGTATTAATCGATGTGAAGTAAATCAGGGCCTGGGCAAGACTCGGGACAGGAACTCCTTCGTAAACGCAGTGAACCTGAAACGATACCTTAAAAGGAATACAAGCAGGCCCTGACTCACTGCAAATTTCGCAGTAACAGCTTTGTCGTTCAGCAATCCGTCTATAAGTCAGATGAAAGAGGAAAAGTCATGTTTAAAGGTCTGAGCGCGTTTCCACTCACTCCGTTTATGTCAGGCTCTCCTGATGAGAAAAGCTTCCTGAGAATACTCAGAAGACTGACAGATGCGAAAGTCGATTCTCTCGGCGTGCTTGGATCGACAGGCAGTTACGCTTATATGACCCGTGAACAACGTGAGCAGATAGCCAGACTGGCTGTAGACAATGCCGATAATATTCCAGTAATGGTGTGTGTTGGAGCAGTGAGCGCAGATGAAGTGTTACGGCTGGCTGATGATGCGCAGGAAGCTGGCGCCAGTGCTTTGCTCCTGCCTCCACTTTCATACCAGGCACTATATGAAGAAGAAGTATACGAACTCTTTAAAATGGTAGCCCGCAATGTCTCGGTTCCCCTCTGCGTCTATGACAATCCGGGGAAAACCCATTTTACCTTCTCAGATAGCCTGCACCGTAAAATTGCAACTCTGCCAGCCGTTCATTCGCTCAAAATTCCGCCCGTTCCTTCGGATATGGAGGCTGCCGCTTCCAGGGTCAGGAACCTACGCGGTATATTGCCTGCAGACGTGACAATCGGCATCAGTGGTGACAGCTCTGCTGCTAACGGCCTTATAGCCGGCTGTGAGGTCTGGTATTCTGTATTTGGTGGTCTTTTCCCTGATTTGGCAAAGAAAATAACAGATGCGGCAGTGGCGGGTGACCACACTGCAGTAAGAGAACATCACGGACGACTCAGCCCACTTTGGGAGCTTTTTCATCAGTACGGAGGTGGTTTTAGAATCATCGCAGCTGCTGCCAGTATTCTTGGAATGGCTGATGAAAACTGCCTGCCTCGTCCACTATTGCCTATTCGGGGTGAAAGGTTTGCTGAGCTGAAGCACGTCATATCCAGTCTTGAACTTACTTAATTGCTTCTTTGGACGTATTGAGGATGTCCGCTTTGAGCGAGGAACGGACTTTTGCAATGAAACGAAAACATCAGAATGGATAGGCCCGCTGAATGAATACCCACGTCCACGCGCAACTCAAAAGTAGTAGGCCTGTGTCTTCTCCGATGAATGCCGGATCGGTGCTGTCTATGTTCTTTTCACCGTCGTGGCTGTTCGCAGGGTAATTGAGCCGCTGTGCACACGGCCCGACTACTGGTTCTGGATGGGGATATTTAAGCGGCGGCCCCGGAAAGGATTTCCTGTCTTGCTAGGCCAGTTGTCGGCGGCTTTAACCATATAACCTTATTACTCACTATCTGATGAAAAAGTATGTTACTCCCTTATTCATAATGAGTGCTGGTAACCCGTATTCATGCTTTGCTGCCTGGTAAATAAATACCCATTCTGGCAGCTCTTTACTTAGCTTTTGCAAAACGCGCAGACGTTTTCGGGCAAGCTCTGGCGTATTAAGGACATCTCCGCGGGACAGCGCACTGACATCCAGCGAGCTAGCCCCCATTACACCACTGAACAGGTAACGTTTTCCGTCTGAATTGCGTGTCAGGAATGATGGCGTTTCATATATTCCCGAAATGCCACTCTGCCTCATGGTATAACCACAGTCTGGTCTGTTTACCATTGATCTGTATTCATCTACACAGCCCAGACCCTCATCAGTAAAACTCACCCCAATATAGACAGTTTTACCTGTATTTTTACCTTTGAAAAATGTGTCAATAATACTGTTGTAACCTCCTTCCATAATCTTATCAGTGCTTCCCATCTCCACGTTCCTGAACGCCGTTTCGGTAGCCTTTCTCATTGTATCAATGTACATGCGCATAGCCGACTCCTGGTCTGAGGCCAGCTCATGAGGAAGCCAGGCAATCAATCCCGAGCGCTCCCAATCTTCTGATGCGAAACCTGCATGTGGATATACAGTTATCAAACTTCGGAGATCAAGATTACTCAGGTTATAGGGAGAACTATCATCTGGAGCTCCCCAGTAATAGAGTTTATTGCCGGAAAGCTTCAGATCTTCTGACGAAACATCCTTGTCTTTCCAGGGATCCTGCTTGGATGCTACAAAGACATTCCAGGCATAGCTGTGGGATGGTTCATATTTGAATCTTCCGTTAACGGCATCATTCGTCAGCAGGCATCCTGACAGTGTAATTGCTACAGATAATAGGGTAAAAAACCGGATAGATTTTTTCATTGTGACGCTCTATTCATCGAAAAATATTTTAATCACTACACCAAGAGGCAGTTTGTGTATAGATAATTATTGTACGTCAACACCTGAGTTGTGATAGGGGTGTCAGCTCAGATTGGCGGTCAGTTATGAGTGAAGAGCGAACGTTAAGGTCTCTTCACAACAGTGGGGTTATACAGGATCAGGTTTTAGGCCACTCATACAGTATTTGCAGAACTTATGTAATGCAATGGGTTGAATTTAAAGATGAATTATCATTATAAGTAAACCTGGTATTTCGTATTACAAGAGGGGGTTTCCATTAAATTTTATTGGGAATTTATGAAAATAAAGAGCATGATTTTAATCACTCTTTTGCGCCCTTTTCCAAACTTCCTTCACAGAAGCTCTCCATGCGAACCATCCCAAAGGAAGATCAGCTAAAGTATTTAGAGATAAATCCAGGTTAATAACGCTTTCGAGGCTTACCAGAACGGCATCCTCTTCATTTAGTGCTTTTGGATGATTAATATGGAATTGCCAACATCCATCCTCGCTATCGTGACAAACATAAGATATTCATCCCCCTGAAGAAAATATTTTTCTATTCGCTATAACTGCTGTATTGGGTTGGTCATCAAACTGCCACATTAAATCGGCCATTAATTGCTTCCTTCTTTGCAAAAGTTAAGCATTTTTTCTTATAAAACATGAGAATAAATCCTGCCCTACTCCCCTTTGATTAATACACCGACATCCTAGCAACGTACGCTCCTGGCACAAAGCAGACAAAGAAGTGAAAAAACAGATAAGCGTGTCTCAGGGAGCGAGAGGAAAAATTGTAGTTAACAATTTACTGTTTCTACAATCACAGTTTACACATCTAGGTACACTTCAGACTCAAGTCGGCATGATTTCTTCCGAAACTGTCTACGAAGGTAAGCACTGACTTACTTAATATTCAAAAAACCGGAGCAAATCATGACTATTTCACAGCGCCTTTTTTTAACTTTCTCACTACTGGCGATATCACTGATTACCATCGTTACGGCCTCCGTATCCGTGGTTACAGGATTCCAGACCCGTTTTCAGTATGTGCAGGAAAATACCATTCCTTCCATAACTGACATTGATGATCTGATTAACAGCAGCAACATGCTTATTATCTGGCTTTACCGTCATCAGAGTTCAAAAAGCCTCACCCAGCAGGCACAGTTTGAAAAAGAAATAAACGAGCGCATTGACAAGTTGATTACAAATACCCGCCACTATCTAGAAGAGGACGTCTCTAACGAGGCTGATCGGCAGATGACGGAGGGGGAACTGGCCAAAATTCAGGAAATCAGGGCCAGGTTACCGGTTTTTCTTGCCGGCTCCAGAGCGCAGAATGATGACGTCGCCCTGCCCGCTATTCAGGGTAATGACGGTGTAGGCGCCACGACCCGCAGCCTGATTGCCGATTATCTGAAACAACGTCAGTTTAACGTTGACATCGGCAATGCTTATAACATCCAGAATAACCGCACCTATTACCAGACCCTGTGGGCACTCATTGCTGGCTCTGCTGCAGCCATTATGATACTGGGCTTCTTCACGGTCAGAACCATTCTGTCTATTCGCCGACATCTTAACGGAATGCGCTCGGTAATGGAGAGAGCCAGTGAACATCTGGATTTGACCCTCAGGGCAGACGACTCACGCCGGGATGAGATAGGGCTTACTGCAAAGGCGTTTAACCACCTGGTAAGTAACGTTGCCACCTCATTGAATGCGGTGGAGCAGGCAGCACATTCAGTCAGTTCCTCTTCAGGCGAGATAGCCGCAGGCAATGACGATTTGTCCTCCCGGACCGAAGAGCAGGCCGCTTCTCTGGAAGAAACCGCCGCCAGCATGTCCCAGCTCAGCGAAACGGTTCGCCAGACGGCAGAAAACACCCGACTGGCAAGCCAGCTTGCGAAAAATGCCCGTGAGATATCGAATGACAGCTCGGTTAAGGTTCGTACCATGATTGGAACCATGTCTGACATCCGCAGCAGCTCGGCTAAAATTACGGACATCATTTCCCTGATTGAGGGCGTGGCGTTTCAGACCAACATTCTTGCGCTCAATGCGGCGGTCGAAGCAGCGCGTGCTGGCGAGCAGGGGCGTGGTTTTGCGGTGGTGGCTGGCGAGGTCAGAAGCCTGGCGCAACGCTCTTCCGCCTCAGCGCGTGACATCAGGGAGCTGATTGAGTCCTCCATTGCTTTTGTCGAGGCTGGAGCGTCCCAGGCCAGCGATGTTGGTGAAAACATGACGCGCATGGATGATGCGGTACGTCAGGTCACCGACCTGATTGACGAAATTTCTGTTGCCGCGCAAGAGCAGTCTCTGGGAATAGGTCAGGTACATCAGGCGGTCAATCAGATGGATGATGTGACGCAGCAGAATGCCGCGCTGGTCGAAGAGGCCTCTGCCGCTGCTCGTTCACTGACTGAGCAGGCTGAGGCACTGAACGGTCTGGTGGCTGCATTTACGTTTAGTGAGGATGCATCAGTCCGGAAGATCGAAGTAAAACCATACAGCAGCAGTCCTTTAGCGAAGTCGGTGAGATTAACGCCACAGTCAGACATACACCACGGCAGCAACGATAACTGGACGAAGTTCTGATAAAACACACAGCCGCCGGTCACAACCGACGGCTCACCGGACTGCATCCGCGCGGCACTCAAAAAGGAAAGAGAAATGAACACTAATCCTGATTTTTCTGAAAAGCACAGGGAGCTAGTGGTACTTCATGAGCATATCTGCACGATCACGGAACAGATGAGTACTCATAGCTACCCTTCACTTTCGGTATATCTCAACAATCTTGAACATATGAGGCAATACTTTGAAGAGGTATCCCGCATTTATAGCATTGCAGGGTTTGAAAAGTGGTTGAAAGCTGCAGATACTGATTTATTTATCAACATCATGAGCCAGCAGCGTTCATTTGTCCTGCTCGGTAATATGCTGGGTAATCTGAAGCGTCTTTTCTTTACGAGTTAAAGAATATTATTGCTGAAATGGTTTTCGTTAACTAAGCAGTAATTAGATTAAGACGACTCAGTCCCGCAAGTGGGTCCGCCTGCCACTAATCCGGATGAAGTAGAGTGAAGCCAGCAAGGTGAGACAGTAATCACTGGTACTGATTAACTTCTAGATTATCTTTAAATCTGTGAGCCGGTAATGTCAGAGCAGAAGGTTACTCTGGTTTAAGTCCGCATTGAGTTGTGAGTTCAACCGATGGACGCAACACATCGGTCAAAACGCTCTGCGGGTGATTCACAGTCCAGCGTTTTTCTTGGCCTCTCGTTGAGCTGTCTGGCAACACTGTTTAGTCTTTGCTGTCTGTGAACCGATAAGTCAGTTTGACCTGCTCCCCATTATCAACACTAAGTGCTGTTTGCTACTTCCGCTTCTGGCACCAAGCGGACATTAAAGAATACCTGAGTCCGTTATGTGCGACACCGGTCAAAGTCGGGTCAGAAGTTAAAACGAACCCTACTGACATGCATACTTGAGGTCTGTGGTGCTCAATAGTTTTAAAAGCTATGGGCTGACACATCTTGCCTGTGCGCACTTCATATATGCATGTAGATATAGCTCACTGAGGGGTTATGAAAAGCGTTGATGGAACCAGTCATAAAGTTCAGGACGCGCTGCTACCACCGAACCTTCACGGGCTTCTTCGCCAGAAAATTGCCTGACCTGAATGCCGTTCTCCTGGGCAATCAATTTTCCTGCGGCGATATCGTAATAACTCAACCCGTCCTCAAAAAACGCGTCCAGTCTGCCTGACGCGACATAGGCAAGATCGAGCGCCGCCGAACCCAGTCGCCGGACGCCTGCGCTTTCAGCCATAAGCCGCGCCAGGCCGTTAAACAGCACCGCCCGGTCAATCACCTTTAACTGGCCTGGAACGGGCAGCGAGACTGAGCATAGTGCTTCAGCCGGTGTTTTCGCCGTCAAACCGGGAAGCGGCATACCATCCAGGCGGGCACCGTGACCTCTGATGGCGGTAAAGCACTCTTCCCGAAGCGGATCGTATACAACGCCCAGTATTTCCCCCTCGTCATCGCAGAGCGCAATGCTGACCGCAAAGTAAGGGATACCCCAGATAAAATTGCTGGTGCCATCCAGCGGGTCGACGACCCAGTATTGCGCATGGTGGCCGCGGGTAAACCCCGTTTCTTCTCCCAGGAAACCAAAACCCGGCGCGTCTTCGTTAAGACGCGAAAAGATGATGCTTTCTGCAGCCAGATCGGCGGCAGAAGCATAATCTGCGGTGCCTTTCTTACTGATGTCGGTGTCTTCCAGACTGCCAAAGCGCTTAACCAGCTCAGCACCGCCTGCCCGGGCTGCGCGTTTCGCCGCCAGAAGAAGGCGAGGTCTGTCGAGGTCATTTTTTGTCATGCCTCCTCCTTCATAAAACGTGGGTTGCCAAACGTAATGCCAACTCGCTTGCCGCGCGGCAGAGGGGCGCTGGCTTCAGCTGAGAGGCTGTGCAGGGGGCTGAATGACAAGGTGTGAACCCATGCGCGGCCAATATAACGTACATCCGTGACGGTCACGTCGCAGGCGCCAGTGCCCGGCTCACAAAAGTGAACGCTTTCGGGACGCACGAAAAAGGTTGCTCGTCCTCTGCGTGACGGATCGATGATGTTTAAAAAAGGACCGTCATCCGGTCTGAAGCCCTGGTCTTCCAGTACGCCGTCGATAAAGTTGGCCTGACCGACAAAGTCTGCCACAAAGCGCGTTTCGGGACGGGAATAGACCGCTTCCGGGCAGGCGAGCTGATCGACTTTTCCTCCCTTCATCACGGCAATGCGGTCAGACAGCGCCAACGCCTCTTCCTGATCGTGTGTGACATAAATAGCGGTCACACCGATGCGCTGCTGTAATTCACGCAGTTCCTGCCTTAACGAGACGCGGAGTTTTGCGTCAAGGTTGGACATCGGCTCATCCAGTAACAACAGTGGCGGATCGATAACAAGTGCGCGGGCCATTGCGATGCGCTGCTGCATGCCGCCGCTCATTTCAGCCGGATAGCGGTCTTCCACATGGCGAAGCTGCACCTGAGCCAGTGCAAGGCGAACCCGCTTTTGAATGTCTTCTCTACTGATTTTCCGTAACTTAAGTCCGTAAGCCACGTTATCGAAGATGGTTTTATTGGGCCACAGCGCGTAGTTCTGGAAGACAAAACCGATATTTCTGTCCCAGGGGGCGCGTGTTGACACGTCGACGCCGTCAAATAAGATGTGGCCGCTGTTAATCGCATGAAAGCCTGCCACTGAACGAAGTAATGTCGTTTTACCGCAGCCTGACGGGCCCAGCAACGTAAAGAACTCACCCGGTCGGATCGTCATTGAGACATCATCCAGAACAAGATGCGTGCTGTAGCGTTTTGATACAGACTGAATAGTCACCTCACAGCCTCGCCGCGATGCTGCGTCGTGATGAATGTCAGACATAATTGTTCCTCTCCGACTGCCCGTAGCGGACAACGGCATAAAGTGGCACATAGATAATCAGCATCAGCAAAATCGTCTGGGCTGCAGAAATGCCAAAATCGGCATCGACCAGCGTGTTTTCAAATATTACGGCCGTCATGGGCTTCCAGGGCGGACGATAGAGGACGATTGTCGAAGACAGTTCAGTGACGATATGTAAAAAAGTCAGCGTCGCACCGGTGAGTGCCCCGGCCAGCATTAGCGGGGCCGTGATGGTCAGAAAAACGCGAGCGGGTCTGGCACCTAAGCTGATGGCGGCTTCGTCGAGAGCAGGATGAACCTGGCGAAGTGCGGCTTCAGACGCTTTAACGGTAAAGGGCAGGTTTCGGACGACGTAAGCCAGTGCCAGAATAAACCACGTCCCGGTGAGCTGCAGAGGTGCCTGATTGAAAATCAGGATCAGCCCGATGCCCAGCACGGTTCCAGGAATAACATAAGGCAACATGACAAGACCGCTAAGCGAAGGCGCAAGGAATGTGTAGCGTTTACGCACCAGAACGTAAGCCACGCCCAGTCCACCGGCAAAGGCAAACAGCGTGCCCGAAAGACCCAGTGACAGCGTGACCCATGCGGGCATCAACCCGTTTTGCCACATGGTTATATAGTTAGCCAGCGTGGGCGTCAGCGTTGGCAGGCCCACACGCCATTTAACAAAGCTGGTAACCAGGACAGTGATGTGCGGGACAAAGGCCAGCAGCAGAACACAGCCGCTCAGAATAAGGGTCAGGCAGTGACCTGCACGTGAGAGTTCGCGTTGTTTGGGACGCCGTGATGAAACGGCAGCATACCCACGACGTGAAAGATAGAGCTGCTGCATCATGAGAAAAAGGCTGGAAATCGTAACCAGAACCACTGAACCCGTGGCCGCCAGTGCAGGGTTTCTTCCCGCTTCACTCAGAAACGCGTTATAGATCAGTACAGGTAAGACATTCAAATCAAGACCAATGATGCGCGGTGTGCCGAAGTCTGACAGGGCCGCCATCATCGCCAGATAGAGCCCTGTCACGATTCCCGGCATGGCTAACGGAATCTCCACTGTCAGACGGGCACGTAAGGGGGATGCGCCCAGAGACTCTGCTGCCTCAATATGGGACGCATCCAGTTGCCGAAAGGCGCTGTAACTGAGCAAAAATATAACCGGAAAAACCAGCCAGGTGATGACCCAAGTGACCCCATAAATGCCCACAATTGACGTCTGCAAGTCCAGCAACGTCGTCACAATCCCGTTGCGTCCCAGCAGAAGCCGCCAGGCATAGGCACCAAGGAAAGGGGGAGAAACCGATGCCATTGTCACCATGAAAACAAGCGCGTTGGCGCCTGCAATTCTGAAGCGCGCGATCATATAGGCCAGCGAAACGCCAATTAACGCGGCGAGCGTCGTGGCAAAAAAGGAAATCATCAGGCTGTTCAGGGTAGCGTGCAGCGTTTCACTGGTGGCAATAAAGGCAAAATAATGGCTGAGCGTATAGGTCAGCGTCGGATTTTCTGCTGTGATAAATGCATTCGTCGCGTGCCCGAGAATGACTGTTCCGTCTGGCTGCAAGGTAGCCGTTAGCGATTTTGCCGCTGTTCGACTGAAAAGGCTTCGCGGCGCTTGCTGAGTCAGGAGTAAAGTGTCGCTGCCCACGCCTAAATGCATTTCTCCGCGGCTTGCAGAGGTAACGCTGAGCGGCGATGTACTGTGAATCACTATTTTATTTGTGCCCGAGGCGACAAAACGCAGTGGTTCATCGCCACGTTTTGTCACCGTCACGCCATCCTTATCTGTTTTCAGCGTATAGTCGCGAGTCATTTCCGGAACGGCGTCAAGCCCTCCAGCCCGACTTACAAGGGTAAATTTGCCACTGTCGCTCAGCAATGATGCGCTGAGCAGGCGAGCCTGAGGCCAGAGGATGGTTATTCCACAGAACAGCAGCATAAGGACGGTGAACCAGCGCCATGAATCACGAAGCCCTTTCATTTTGGTAACGCCGCCTGAAAACGTGCGACGACAACCTGTTTAGGGTCCTGTGGCGAGATAATATTGAGCGTGCTCAGATCGGGAAGCGCAGCGGGAGGCGCGACATCTGAGCGGGCTGAACGACGTATCGTGAGATCCCTGACTTTTTCATGCGTGTCTTTCTGTCCGAGAAAGTCGATAAACAGTTTGGCCTGATTGGGATGAGGAGCGCCCTGAACGACAGCCTGTGCATCAATCTGACCGGTCACCGCATCAGTGGGATAAACAATGCTGATCGGCAGTCCGTTGGCTTTCCATTTAGCGCCCAAATCTTCGTTTATCCAGCCTGCCGCGGCTTCGCCATCACGGACGGCGTTGAAGGCATCATCGGAGCCTGCTGCGATCCGTGCACCTTTGACCAAATTGCTGATAAACGGCCAACCAAACTGTCCGGCAAGCGCCGATATCAGGGTATAACCGGTTCCCGAACGGGCCGGATCGGGGATGATCAATGTCCCCTGTTTTCGCCATTTTCCTGTCACCATATCAGCCTGCGAGGACGGCATTTCTGTTGAAGGGACACGCTTCGTACTCACGATGATGGGTTGCAGAAGAAGGGTAAAAGGATGCCAGATATGACGTGGATCTGCGGTGACCATTGCACTGTCTGTTTTGCTCTCATAAGGCTGGAACAGAGCCGCATTTTCATCATAAATCTGTGTGGGGCCGCCCCACAGGAGATCGGCTGAAGGGTTGCCTGCTTCGGCGCGCAGCCTTTCGACCACTTCGCCAGTACCGCCTCTTACCAGTGTGACGTTAATTTCCGGATGCACTTTTTTAAACATCTCAAGGACAGGTGATGTCGTCGTTTCACCGTGAGCCGTGTAAATCACCAACTCAGAAGAACTGGCGGTGCCCGTCATTAATAACGCGCTGACGGTCAACGCGACCAGGGAATAAAACACCTTACTCATTGTCGGCACACTCCTGCATTTAAATCCAGTTAATGGTTTAATTAAATTGTGAATGTGGGCAATTAAACGGGGCTTTTATGATTTTTTTATGACAAAAATCGATTTTTTTAAAAATTGAGCGCTGGACGTGATTAGGCTCTCCATTCTATTATCCATTTAATGGATTTAAAAAAGGCGAAAGCACTGTGGCATACCCGGGTAATAACCATGCCTTTTCAGGCCGCTATAATCGCAGGCTGGTTTTTGATCTGATCCGTACGGCTGGTGTGCTATCGCGATCGGACCTGGTCAACGCAACAGGACTCCAGCCTCAAACGATTACTAACATCACAAAGGATTTGCTTGAGCGTGGGCTGGTCAGTGAGGAAGGGCGCCTGCAACACCGACGCGGTGCCCCGCAAAAGTTGTTGCGGCTTAATCATCGCGCAGGTTGTGCTTTAGGAATACATCTTGATCGGAAAGGGATTACTGCTGTCGCCTGTGACCTTGCCGCAAATGCGTTAGCCAGCCTGCACGCGCCAATGGAGTGGAATAATCCTGAAGCGAGCCTCGACACCATCGCCCACGTCATTGCCGATCTGACGCTGAAGTGTGAGGGGATACCTGTGTGGGGAACCGGCATCGCGATGCCGACCCTGCAGGAGGCCGGATACGAGGAGTACGTCGGTGCACCGGGTTGGCAGTCGTGGAGCCAGATTCCCGTCGCCGACAGGCTTGAAGCGCGCTGTGGGGTACCGGTTATTGTTGAGAATGATGCGACTGCCGCTGCGATAGCAGAACGCCATGCGGGGGCAGCCAGTGGAATGACGCATTACGTCTATATCTTTGTCGGTCACGGACTGGGTGCCGGAATCATTGTCGACGGTCTGCCGTTTCAGGGGGCGTTTAACAATGCGGGTGAGATTGGGATGATCTGCTGGCCACCTGAGTTAACGAAGTGCCCCCGCGATATTCCCCCTTTCTCATTAGAGGAGCTGGCAACCACGTTGAACGTTGACCTGGATGCGGTTGAAAAGCCCGGCTATCTTGAAAAATTGTACGTTCAACGAGACAGTCAGCTGATGTCATGGCTGGAATGCAACAGTAAGCGGTTACGTATCCTTATTTCAGTCATTGAAAACATGTTCGATCCGCAGAAAATTTTGATTGGGGGCTATCTTCCTTCAGCGCTGTTTTCCTCGCTGGTTGATCGCACCTATCCATTACTTCCTTCTGTCTCTGCCCGAAAAACAAGAGACACGTCGCGGTTAGAAAGTGCGCGTCTTGGAGCTATGGCCCCTGCAATTGGCGCTGCGCTTTTGCCCGTAATAGCTCATGGCAGCCCGCATTTCAGACAACTGTCGCTGATGCGCACCAGAACTCAAACTATAGATCCTGAGGTTTTATTTGATCGGATTGCTGGTAAGGTTGATTAAAATCGTTGCCAGTTGGATGGCATGAAAGCATATCTAACCGTGCTTTCATTTTTTAATTTGTATATTCCTCAAATGATGTCTCCTTTTGGCACCGGGCTGCTGTTGCAGCCCTCCTAAATCAAACTTCAATAGACTCAGATATCTCCAGGGCATCATCCACTTCAATACCGAGATAACGGACGGTACTTTCGAGATTTTTGTGACCTAAAAGTAGCTAGATCACTCGAAGATTCTTCGTTTTTTTATAGATCAGACATGGCTTGGTTCTTCGCATAGAATGGGTACTGTACAGAGTCTCATCGAGACCCAGCTTATCAATCCATCCATGAAAAATACGGTTATATTGCCTGGTTGAGATATGTCGTGAAGAACCGACGCGGGACTGGAATAGATAGTCGCTACTATGTAGATGAGCCATTTTGATCCAGGCTGCTACAGCCTCTCTTGTTCCTTTAGTAAGTTCAAACTGTACAGGACTTCCAGTTTTTTGCTGCAGCACTGTCGCTCTGCCCGAAACAGAGTGGCCATAGGCTACATCAGAAACTTTTAGCTTTACCAGATCACAGCCCCGAAGTTTACTGTCCAGAGCCATGTTAAACAGAGCTAAATCGCGTACTTTTCCTTCCAGCTCAAGTCTGATACGGATACCCCAGATATGAGAGATCTGAAGAGGCCGTTTCTGGCCAATAATACGGCCCTTGTTCCAGGGGGATGTTGTCATGCTCAATCTCCTTTGGGTTAGGAGATGTGATTATGGTTGTCCCATATGAGCGAAAAGCGGAAATTTATACATTTTCATCAGAACCTAAGTGTATATTATGCGTATTGCTATACTTTAATAACAGATGGAGCACCTTATACTGACTCATACATAATCTGATAGCTTTGGTGATGAAGTGTTATTTCATCACGCAATTTGCATATCAGAACGACCAAGATTATTTAAAATAATTTTAGCTTGTCAAATTACCTTATATCCTCGAAGTATTCTCTGACCAAGTCTTTTTTATTCATGCTTTCATAAACCATAAAAAAAAGTACATTCATGTTTTGGTGTTTATAATTTATAGGGATTTTTGCATTATCTATTTTAAACGTTTTTATTTTATGCTCTCCTTTGACTGCTGGATCATCCAAACGTTTAAAATAAGTGTCCACATCATAAACTATATACTCATGATCAATATGACTAATTACATCGCTTCCATTTATTTTTGTTACTTCTACGTGTACTAAGTTAGTAAAAATATTCAGTTATTTATCATAAAATGTGTCTTCTAGAGTTTCCTCAAAGATTATAGAAAACTTATTTTCTTCTTTCACCACAGCAACCCAAAAATTATCATTTTGGGCATTAATATCATAGAAAAGAGATAGGTCAGGCAGTCTGTCAAAATTGAACGAAAACTTCTGTCCATACATTCTTTCTTCAAGCGAGACAAGTTGATTCTTAACTGAATTAATTTTAAACGAAATATCTTGATATGTAGCCATTTGCAATTAGGTCATTGAATAAATCCATAAGGTTTTTATTCTTACTGTCGATAATAAGATAGGTGCCATTATGATTTTTATCAGAGATGTAAGGAAATACATCCTTGGTAATATATTGATTATCAAAATCAATTTTAAAAAGCCCGTATCTGCATAAATAGTTGTTACCACACAAGTCTTTTATTTTCTCTTTTACTTCATCAGATACCACTAAGGATTTGTAATCAAAATTATTTTTTTCATACTCGCGAATATACTTATCGAGCAATAACTTGCTAATTCTATAATAAATGGCGTTTTCTTGTATATTTTCATAGGAAAGAGCCTTTGCATAAATTAATTTATAAAATATAGATGTTGCCCCTATAAAGTTGAAGCTATCAAATGCTTCTTTTTTATAAATACCAATGAAATCTTCAATGCTATTAATATGGAGAGCAGCGTCTGCATGTTCTATTTCAGGCTTATAAAACAAATATGTGTTTACATATTCCTCGTTGGTGAGAGCGCTATTTTCTAGTTTAATCCTTATATTTTTAATTTTATTCGTGCATTCGAATTTAACTTGATCAATTAAATCACCTTCAATTTCACTGGGGTTTGTTTTTATATATTCAGTAAGTTGTAGGAAGTCACTGTCCTGCAATAATACACACTCTGAACAAAAATCAAAACCAGTAATAGACGTTTGGCGGCCATCAATTAAGGATTTCTTCTTTAACCTCAACGGCTCTAAATAATGCTCCACAGGAAACACCCCCCATAAATTATAGGGTTCACAATATACTTAAGGTTTTCGCTAAAATCAATTGTAGTTAAGTGTCTTATTGAGTGATTAAATTTAAATTGTCTTTCCTTTAATATGACCAAATCGCATAAGATGACATATTAGATCAGGCTGATTATTTATTTTAGATACTCATAGTTATGTGAGTGCTGTCAGCTCTTGGCACAGAGCGGACAGGCTGACTGAGTTGAAGGTCCGCTATGAGCGTTAAGCAGTCACTGGAACAGCCAACTAATAATCGCTGATTATCGCCATTGCTTTTCCCTGCATCTACAGCCAGGAAATTCCGCATCACATAATGAACAAACGAAATTACCTTTCCGGAAATACTTCATCTGAAATGACTTAAATGCGACTTTCTTTCACCAGTAAGCCGCAAGACCATTCATTTATTAATCTACTGCCGTACCACTAACATTTTTTTGCTCAATCCATTAAGAGGCTTTGATTTCAGACGTGATGAGATGGTGAAGATTGCAGCCTCGTCCTATATTTCGATGAAGTGATGAATACCTTTGAGGAAATCTTTCATGCTTGCACAACGCACTTTTAAAGCAGCCTTAGCGCTGGTAATAGGTTTCGCCGTTTTTGCTGCACCTGTTTATGCAAATCCCGGCAATGGCAATGGCAATGGCAATGGCAATGGCAATGGCAATGGCAATGGCAGTCACGGTAATAACGGCGCGCACGGAAACAAAGGGCAGGGTTACACACAGTCGAAGAACGAACATGGATATCGTAAGAATGGCAGACAACCCGATCATGTTGAATCTGACATCAACTTTTCCCGTGCACGTGCCCTTGCCATCAAATATGGCCTGGTAGGCTATCAGTCCCTGCCGCCGGGAATCGCTAAAAAAGTTGCGCGTGGTAAACCATTGCCACCGGGTATCGCCAGGAAAAATTTACCAGCATCAATGATAAATGCACTGCCTCATTACCCGGGCTATGAGTGGCGTGCCGTGGGCGATGATTTAGTGCTTATTACGTTAAGCACTGCGGTTGTGACCGCCGTGATTAAGGGTGTGTTCAACTAATCACTGTTCTGCGGCCCGGCTGAAATCAGCCAGAGCCTCAGTTCAGTGATGCATAAGCTAATAACCTGTTCCCTAAAATAAGTTGCATACAAATCAGGTGGTATGTGCTTCCGGCATAAACCGGACGTGAGCGCAGAAAGTTTACGTCCGCTAATCCTGCAAGCCTGTTTTGGTACTGACGGGCTCACTGAGAAGAATGAGGGCACTTATTATCTCGTTTTGCCTTACAGGGTCAGGATCTTCCCTGAACAGCAGACTCAACCTGGCAATGACTTTCGTCCGGCTGACTGATTCAGCATCATAAAAAAGGGCTTCCACCGCTTTACCAATATAAACATGCGGTAGATTGCCACAGTTTCCATCACACATTAACTACCTCACCGCGCACTGAAGGATACAGCCAGATGAGGTTGTGGTTCAGCCCGGCTCTGGCTGCAGGATGGTTATCAGAACGTTTCCCAGTTTGCTTCCGGCGTTCTGACGGCTGGCAGAGGCTTTAACACGGGCGTGGCCACCTTAGCCCCCGGCGTCAACAGTCCGGAAGAAGGCACACGGAAAACGGCAACCGTTTTTTCAAGCTCAAGCGCCTGTTCCTCGAGACTGCTGGCCGCTGCGGATGACTCTTCAACCAGCGCAGCGTTCTGCTGGGTTGTGGTATCCATCTCCGTCATGGCCTGCGCTATCTGGGTAATTCCGCGGTTCTGTTCGTCAGACGCAGCGGCAATTTCGCCCATTATGTCCCTGACCTGCGTCACAGACTTGACGATATCCTCCATCGTTACGCCGGCACGGTTAACCAGTTCAGTCCCGTTACTCACCCGGTCCAGGGACTCACTTATCAGCGCCTCGATTTCTTTCGCAGCAAGCGAACTGCGCTGCGCAAGATTGCGGACTTCACCGGCAACGACCGCGAATCCCCGTCCCTGCTCTCCTGCCCTTGCCGCCTCGACCGCGGCATTGAGCGCCAGGATATTCGTCTGGAAAGCGATGCCGTTAATGACGGAGATGATTTCACCGATTTTACCTGAGCTCTGACTTATTCCGCCCATAGTGCTGATCACGTCACTGATGATTTCCCCGCCGCGGCTGGCATTGTGTGACGCCTCGGTGGCCAGCTGGCTGGCGTGATGAGCATTCTCCGCATTCTGCTTAACGGTGGACGTCAGTTCTTCCATACTGGCAGCGGTTTCAACCACCGCAGCTGACTGCTGCTCTGTGCGTGAGGACAGGTCAGTGTTGCCGGCCGCAATTTCAGATGAGGCGCGGGCAACGTTATTCACGCCGTCCCTTACCCGGGAGATGATGTTACGCAGGCTCTGGTTCATCGCGCCCACGGCAGACATCAGCTCGCCGAGCTCATCGGTACGGGAGGTGGTGATTTCGGAGGTCAGGTCACCTTCAGCAATGCGCTGTGCAGACGAAAGGGTTTCTCTCAGCGGGACGGTGATGCTCCGCGTCATCCGCCAGGCAATCAGAAGGCTGAGAATGATACAGGCAAGGGTTGCAAAGCCAATCTGCCAGAATGCGGTTTGGATAGACTTCGCAGCCAGCTCTGACTGAAAGAACGCAAGGTCCGTTATGGACTGGTTCAGCTTGCCTGCCGCTTCGGTCATTTCAGCTGAGGCCAGGCTTTCAGCCCTCACTGAAAGGAGGTAATTATTTAACTTTGCGGAGCCCGAACTCATTTTCTGCTCAAGGTCCGCCAGTACTGCAGCCAGTGCGCTTTCAGAAATGCCTCTGAGCGGGTTCAGAAGCGGAGAAATTGTGTCACTCACCCCCCTGAATTTATCGAGCGTAGAAGCCTCTGGTTGTCTGATAAATTCCTGGACATAAAATGCCGCCTGCTCTGTTTTGAAACTGACAGAAAGCAGGGAAGCAACAATATCAGCAGGAACGGAAGTCTGGCGGGCGGCCAGTTTTTCAGCCAGTGAGGCCAGACCCAGCGTATGTACTTCACTCAGCGCCAGCGCAGCCCTGTCACTGCTTTCAAGAAAGGCCTGACGCTTTCCCTGATACTGCGTCAGAATCGTGCTCAGGAGAGAAAGCCTCTCCCCCCCTTCGGCCGACCACGCATATTTACTGAGGCTGGTCCGTAAACCAAAAAGCTGATTCATCGCCTCGCCGTTAAGGTCGATAAATTTTTTCTCGCGGGTGTACTGAAAAAGCGTGCGGTTAAGCCTGGCTTTTGCCAGCGTGTCCAGCATCTGAACGGTGACGTCACGCTTGTCCGAGTTTTCCTGAATGCTTAAAAAGCAGCGAAGCGCCAGCGCCGATATGATAACAGAGGCAAGTATGACCAGCGTAAAGCCCAGCCCCAGTTTACCGCCTATTTTTAAGCTCGTAACTTTTTTTATAATATTCATTTAATTCACCCCAGTATTGAATAATGCCCTGAGCCATATATCACCTCAGGGTTCAACTGTTTATCGGCCAAAAAGATGTAATCGTTATGCCTGTTTTGGTCGTCAGTATAAAAATAATGACTTTTATTGACGTAAGTCACTTAACGGCCCCTTTCTCTTTAATGCCTGAGGATAATGGGGTGAATTATTCTTAAGGTAATCGTCTGGCACCTAACCTTTTTTTAGGCGATGTGGTATTCATAAATTATCCTGAATTATTTTTAACTCAATTTCAGTAAACTTAACTCAACCGGTAGAGACGTGAAGGCCTGTCAGGTCAGCGGCAGACAATTATATAAACATGCAGGTATGGCATTCTGCAGCAGCATACGTCAGTAAAAATTCAGAACTGAGTCGCATCTTTATGCAGCAAGAGATAAATCATTATTCACTTTCGAAAAACTGTCGTTCCGGCGTGAAATTTTTTGCGGGACGGGTAAGGATGCTGCTGTCGGATTACCATCTGCCGCCTCGCTTGTGAAATATTTTTTCAGAACATAATTTTGGAGTGCAGTTGCCTGCTGGCTCCTGCCGCTAAAGAAGCCTGGAGCCGTGTATTTGGTTCGACCCCGCTCTGAGGCGAGGGGCTCTTTTTTCACTGACCGGATTTTCGTTATGAGCATTTTATGAAGTCGCTTACGGAGCACCACTCAACCCCGGGAAAAACGCCTTCGCATCCATTATCCCGCATTTAATAACCGGATGAATTAATAAACCCGGAGGCTTCAGTAAAACATGCCCGCAAGTTTTCTTCATTTAAAAGGCATTAACCTTTCGCTGTGACAGTTTAAAACTCCGGGTTTACTTTAAAGAAATAAATAGCCATGACGATAACCTGTAACAGACAGCCCCTTAACCATAAAGGTGATAATAATAAAAGAGCAACACAGAACCATTGATACGGGGCCACCCTGCCCCTTTTTTAAAGTATTTCATTTCTTCTCTCTCAGAAAACATTTATTTCATACGCTTTAATAACAGCATGTAGCGAAAGGCATGCTGCAGATCAAATCGCTTTTTTCGACGAAAGTTTTTTGAGCATACACAGCCAATTGTTGTCCGACAGTCAACACCTCCGTAATCATCACAGTGAGTGATGATTTTGCAAAATCCAGACTGAGGAAATAACTGTGTCACAACGAGATGAAGGCAGGGCACGCGTCACTATCAGAGAAGCCGCACTGCATTTTGTTCTGGCAGAAAAGGACATAAATATTCATTCCCTTCTGGATGAACCCGGGCTTAAGGCAACAGGCAACAGGCAACTGCCGTGACGAAAGCCTGAGTAAAATCGCAGAAGCCATAGCGTGGCTGGGAGAGTTTATTCCTTCCGGCCTTTCGGCAAGGCCCGAACCTTACCTATACATCCTCACAGGACTGAGTGAGTAAAGGCTCTTTTAAAAAAAGCAAAATCAGGTTCTGATAAGAAGATGACAGGCGAAATCACCTCACCGGGCTCAGGCGGCTCTATCCCCGATCGTGATAAAAAATTAATACAGTTGACCAGCCCCGCCTTTTAAGGGGCTCGGTTTTAGCAACGTCCGCTTCTGGCACAAGGTGGACGAACGGCGCTAAAGGTCCGCTATGAGTGAAAAGCGGACCTTGAACGATTACAACTTATTTATCGACGTACTCTATATCTGACCTGCAAGATAAAAAACCACCAAAAATATATGTTTTACCGAATGTATAGTTGCTCGCTACACCCTACTTAGCGATACTGCTCACTGTTTGTTAAACAGGAGTTGTAATGCTTCAGCTTAATCCTCTACAGCTTTTCAAAACGCTTTCTGACGAAACACGGCTCAGTCTGGTGCTGTTGCTGCAGGAAAAGGGAGAACTTTGCGTCTGCGAACTCACATCTACTCTCAGAGAATCTCAGCCCAAAATTTCTCGTCATCTTGCATTACTTCGGGACGCCGGTCTGCTTATCGACAGGCGTGATGGCAAGTGGATTCATTACCGGCTGTCACCTCATATGCCCGCTTGGGCGGCAGCTGTAATTGAACAGGCTTATCTGTGCCAGCGGGATGACATCCTGCAGCTCAGCCAGCAGGCTGAGCGGGACAATGTAACCACCAACGGCAAGCCAATCTGCATTTAAATTTTTTAATTATTCATATGCGTTTTAACGTATGTGTATCTTTAAGTTCTCTGCGCCAGGTCTGACAGGTGCAGTATTAAAGGAGAGTATATGTTTCTGGCGGGTGCGATTTTTGTTCTGACGCTGGTACTGGTTATCTGGCAGCCGAAAGGACTGAGTATTGGCTGGAGTGCCGTTATCGGGGCCGCTCTGGCGCTACTGACCGGCGTGGTGCATATCGGTGATATTCCTGCGGTATGGCAGATTGTCTGGAATGCGACGGCCACGTTTATCGCGGTCATCATCATCAGCCTGCTGTTAGATGAGTCCGGCTTTTTTGAGTGGGCAGCACTCCATGTTTCCCGCTGGGGAGGCGGCAGAGGAAGGCTGCTGTTCACCTATATTATTTTGCTGGGCGCGGCAGTGGCATCGCTGTTCGCCAATGACGGCGCGGCGCTTATCCTGACGCCAATCGTTATTGCCATGCTCCTGGCGCTGGGCTTCAGTCCGGCTGCCACGCTGGCATTTGTAATGGCAGCGGGCTTTATCGCGGACACTTCCAGCCTGCCGCTGATCGTGTCGAACCTGGTCAACATCGTCACGGCGGACTTCTTTAAGCTGGGCTTCAGTGAGTATGCTTCCGTCATGGTGCCGGTGAATATTGCTTCCGTGGTGGCTACCCTGGTGATGCTGCATCTGTTTTTCCGCAAAGAGATCCCGGCAACCTATGACCTGGCGAAGCTGAAAGCGCCAGCGGAAGCTATACGCGACATGCGCACCTTTCGGGCCGGATGGTTTATTTTACTTCTGCTGCTGGTCGGATTTTTCGGCCTTGAGCCCCTTGGAGTACCGGTCAGCCTGGTAGCAGCGGTTGGGGCGTTTGTTCTCTGGCTGGTTGCCCAAAAAGGACAGGTTATCGACACCCGCAAGGTGCTGAAAGGTGCGCCCTGGCAGATAGTCATTTTCTCGCTGGGCATGTACCTCGTGGTATATGGCCTGCGTAACGCCGGCCTGACAGATTACCTCTCTGCTGCTTTGAACCGTTTTGCTGAGCACGGCGTCTGGGGCGCCACACTTGGCACCGGCTTCCTGACTGCGGCACTCTCTTCCGTAATGAACAACATGCCTACCGTGCTGATTGGCGCGCTTTCGATTGACGGCAGCACGGCTCTGGGCGTGGTGAAAGAGGCAATGGTATACGCCAACATCATCGGCTGCGATCTCGGCCCGAAAATCACACCCATCGGCAGCCTGGCGACACTGCTGTGGCTGCATGTGCTGGCTCAGAAAAACATCACCATCAGCTGGGGCTACTACTTCCGCGTGGGCATTGTGATGACCCTGCCGGTACTTTTTGTGACGCTGGCGGCGCTGGCCCTGCGCCTGTCTTTTCAACCTTAACCCCGGGGCTGCGTCTGTGCAGCTCCTTAACGGAGTACCGTTTATGACTGATATCACTATTTATCACAATCCGGCCTGCGGAACGTCCCGTAATACTCTGGCGCTTATCCGTAACAGTGGCGTGGAGCCAACAGTGATTTTGTATCTGGAGATGCCACCATCCCGCGACGAGCTTAAAAAGCTGATAGCTGATATGGGTGTTAGCGCACGCGCCCTGCTGCGCAAAAATACAGAGCCGTATGAGCAGCTGGAGCTGGCAGAAGACCGGTTCAACGATGATGAACTGCTGAATGCGATGCTGGCTCACCCTATCCTCATCAACCGCCCCGTGGTTGTGACGCCGCTCGGCACAAGACTCTGTCGTCCGTCTGAAGCGGTTCTGGACATTCTGCCTGACCCGCAGCAGGGAGCATTTACGAAAGAGGACGGCGAAAAAGTCATTGATGAACACGGAAACCGGATCAGCCACTGATTTTTTCAGTGTGCTGCCGGCAGGAAGGGAGACGCAAAAACAGAAGCCGGCAGATGCCGGCTTTTTTCATATACTGCGCTGATTAACCCGCTCAGAGAGCTGCGCGGCACTTTCTTTCCTTTCGCTGTAGCGATCGGTCAGGTACTCACTGCGCCCGCGCGTCAACAGAGTGAACTTCATCAGCTCCTCCATTACGTCCACGATGCGATCGTAGTAAGGCGAAGGCTTCATGCGACCATCTTCATCAAATTCAGCCCAGGCTTTTGCCACGGATGACTGATTCGGGATAGTAATCATACGCATCCAGCGCCCCAGAATGCGCATCTGATTAACTGCGTTGAAAGACTGCGAGCCGCCGCTGACCTGCATGACGGCCAGGGTTTTTCCCTGCGACGGGCGAACCGCACCTGACGTCAGCGGTATCCAGTCAATCTGCGCCTTCATGATGCCGGTCATAGCGCCGTGACGCTCCGGGGAGCACCAGATCATGCCTTCCGACCAGAGAACCAGTTCGCGCAGTTCCACAACTTTGGGATGCGTTTCAGGGGCATCATCAGGCAGCGGCAGACCGGACGGATTAAAAATTTTGACCTCTGCACCCATTGCCGTCAGCAGCCGGGCGGCTTCTTCCGTCGTCAGCCGGCTATAAGATCGTTCCCGCAGCGAGCCGTAGAGCATCAGAATGCGGGGCGGGTGCGCCACTTCTGCAGCCCTCAGCTTATCTTCCGTCAGCGGCACGTCCAGGAGTGAAGTATCAACATTTTTCAGGGTATCGTTCATGTCATTCACAATGAGGTCTCTTCGTGAGTCGTCGCGGGTGACAGGCTGCAGCTACTGCCTGCGCAGCATTCTTCTGTAAGAAAGGCCATCAGTTGTTCAAGCTGCGTATAGCAAGGTCTGCAAAACAAGGTACGGCTCTGCCGTTCCTGGCTGATCAGGCCCGCGGACATCAGCGCCGAAATATGATGACTGAGCGTGGAGGGCGGAATACCGAGGCGCTTCTGCAGAACACCGACTGGCAGGCCGTCATGACCCGCTCTCACCAGCTCCCGGTATACGCTAAGACGGGTCGGGTGCCCCAGCTCCCGAAGCGCATTTGCTGCTGTTTTTAAATCCATACGCCCTCCTTGAACTATATTTCCAGAATAATAGAAATATAATCAGCTTCAAATATTTTTCCCCGGAATGGATGGCTCGCCCTTATCCCGGTTTGGTCCAACAGAGGAAGGATGACGACGCCAGATCACTATGGAAATCGCCGTGATGAACAGGGTAAGGATGGCAGATAAAAGCAGCGTGCCGGGTGTGCCGTATTGCTCCAGCAGTATGGCGTAAACTGACGGCGCGAGCGCCGCGAGCAAAAAAGCGGGTGACAGCAGTAAGCCTGTTTTACGGGCATACTGCTGCGGATCAAACAGCACAAGAGGCAGGACGGCCTTAATGATCGTACTCAGTCCGTTTACAGCCCCGTAACTCAGAATAAAGATGGCTGTAGCCACCGGGGTAACATTCCCTGCAAGGCCAACCAGAAAGCATAATGGCAGAATAATGCCGGTAAACAGGCTCAGACGGATCGCTGAAGTACGTGCACCGGAAGCCACGTCCAGCAGTCTGGCGCTCACCTGTCCCACCCCCCACAACATACCCGCTACGGCGGGCATACCATAAGCGGCCAGTATCTGAGGAAAATGAGCGGACACGCCGGTGGAAACAAAGCTTATCAGCGCTTTCAGCGTGGCGTACCACAGGCCGCTGATAAAGGCTTTCCGGTCTTCTGCTGGTCCGATCGCCTGAAGAGCGGGCTGCCCGACAACGGGAGGTTGACGCCGATAACCTGCCGGAACGGTGGTCAAAAAAAGCAGGCTGACAATGCCTGCACAGCCGTAAACGATAATGGCATGCCGCCAGTCGGTAAAGTGCAGTAGCGCAGCGCCAGCAGGCCAGAACGCGACTGACGCGAGACCACCCAGCAGTGTGACCAGGGTGATTGCCCGACGGGCCTCTGCGCCTGCAATTTCTACAAGCAGCGCAAATGCGGCATCATACAGGGCAAGTCGCATGCCAGCTCCCATCAGGAGCCAGACGGCAACCCACGATGTTGTTGAATGGGTAAAAGCCATCAGAAAACAACCGAGGACTATGACGAAGGTTCCCACTATCATCACCGTACGCCCGCCGGTACGTGCTATAAGGGGGCCGGTAAGTGGCGAGACAAGCCCCATAACAAGCATGGCAATAGTCAGCCCGGAGAATGTCACAACTGGTGACCGGCCTGTCTCCGACATGATGGCGGTCCCGAAGACCCCCGGCATATAGAATGTGATACCCCAGTTGATTAGCTGCGTCATGCCAATGCAGAAAATGGTGCGGCCTGTCAGATGCCCGTCAGTCAACCCGTGCTCTCCGGAAATGTGGCGTCGCCCTGCCCGAGCGTACGCTGCATGATGACCGTATCAAGCCAGCGTCCGTGCTTGAAGCCCACAGATCTGAGCGTTCCTGTAATGCTGAAGCCTGCCGCGCGATGCAGGGCAAGAGAGGCGCTATTTTCGCTATTTCCAACTACGGCCACGAGCTGGCGAAAGCTACGGTCCTCTGCCCATGTGACCGCACTCAATAACAACTTTTTTCCGATCCCCTGGCCCTGAAAGTTGGGGGCAATATATACAGAATTCTCCAGGGTGAATCTGTAGGCACACCGTTCCCGGTAGAGTGACAGGTAGCAGTATCCGCGGACATTGCCGTCCTCAACAGCCACAAACCAAGGCAGTCCTGCTGCACGCACCTTTTTCAGGCGGGCTGTCATTTCAGCCGGATCCGGCGGTTCAGTTTCAAAAGTGGCGGTGCCATGCAATACGTGATAAGCATAAATCTGCTGGATGGCAGGAATATGTCGTTCATCTGCTTCGGTTATTTCCATCGGTACGGCTCCTTCTGCGGTCATAAGCAGAGACTAACCGGAATGAATAATTTCAGACAGGCAGCAGGACTTATCAGCGGTATAAGGAAAATTTTGGCATGGCAAACCTGAACCTCGATCACCTGGCTACTTTCAGACTGGTCGTCAGCCGGGGCAGTTTCTCCGGAGCGGCTGAAGCACTTGGTCTGTCGCAGCCGGCAGTGAGCCTGCATATAAGACAACTGGAGCAGGCGCTTCAGGTCCGGCTTATTGAGCGAACCAGCCGGGGAGTAAGGCCCACGCCAGCCGGGCTGACTCTCGTTGAGCACAGCATGAAAATTGATGCAGTGGTAAGTACAGCAGTTGAATCGGTGTGCCAGCATTCTGATGAGATAACCGGCACTGTTACTGTTGGCACAGGCGCAACGGCCTGTATTCATTTACTTCCCTCCTTACTACAGCAACTGCGGCAGGCCCATCCCCTGCTGAAGGTGGACGTACGCACAGGTAACACTTCCGATATAGTGCGGGGCGTGGAGGAAAATCGTATAGATATTGGCCTGGTGACTCTGCCAGCTGCAGGTAAAAACCTGAGCATCATCCCGCTGGGTACGGATGAGTTTGTTGTCATCATGGAAAAGGATGCATCAGAGCCGAGTGCGAAAATATGGAATCCGGGCGCTTTGCTGCCGCTGCCGCTGCCGCTGATTATCTTTGAACCGGGAAGCGGGACACGCGCCCTGATTGACCAGTGGTTCCGGGAGACGGGACATATTGCCTGCCCGGTCATGGAGCTTGGCAGTATCGAAGCTATTAAAAGAATGGTCCGTGCCGGTCTTGGCTACAGCATTGTTCCCAGAATGTCCGTTGCATGCATTGAGGAAAGATCGGGGCTCGATCTTTACTCTGTGATGCCCTCTTTTCACCGGACTCTCGGGACAGTCATGCGGGAAGACCGGATTGTAAGCAGAGGTATCAATGAAGTGCTGAAAAACCTAAACAGCAGTTTTGCAAAAAACGAAATCAGATAAATATTCTTCGATATCTAAACCGGACAGGTCTACTCTCTCCGGCGAAGTATCACTACAGCTTTTACCAGCTACCAATGTCCGCTTTTGGCACAAAGCGGACGTTTAAATCTGAGTTAACCCCGGCAGTGATAGCCGTATTCAGAATGCCGCTTCAGCGGCATGAAGGCGCCAGATGAAGTAAAAGATGGCACAGAAGCTGAACGGCGCCGTACGCCCGGCGTAGCCGGTTACAGACGTATAATTCGTGCTATACCCTACCTTTCCCTGAACAGCCCTGCGGGTTTTCAGCAGTGAAGAAGCTTATGTAACCCCTTTTAACCCCGGTGAGCGGTCTTCACGGCGCCTGCGACGTGAAGGGCGTGATTTCCGCGGCCTTGGCGTCGGCAGCCTGCTGCTGACGCTTAGGGGGGTGATCATCAAAAATTTCAGCGACGGATGCGGAACTTAACACGGTAGCTGTTTAGCCATACCCGCTTACCGCAGCACGAAAGCCACTGTACGCCGTCGGAGTGGTCACGACAAGGCGCAGCCGCAGTCGGGGCGTATCTCCGCGTTAGCGGGCCGTAAGGGCCGCTTACGGGCGTGTTCACTGTACCCTGCAGCGACACGACTTACAGCAATGCAATAGTCTGTATTTACATCATCCATTAGAAGCCACTCCAGTTCCGGCCCCTGGGCCGGGGCGGGGGCGGCTTTTTATGGGGGAGAAGGGCGATGGGTTATCAGGTACAGCTCCCTGCCCTTATTAAAGTGAATAAATGTATGATGTAACTAAAATGGTTTTTGCCCGCCTCTGGCGGGTGCGACCTCAGGCCGCGTAGCGGACTCATCGAACCGGCGCGGACGCAGTCCGCTGTAAGGTCGTTCGCTTATGGAAACTGTCCACAGGACAGGTGACGTTTAGGTCAGTCATTTAAAGTAAAGTCTTTACTGTTTTTTAAAAGAGAGAAGATCAGAAGTTTAAAAGGATCATAGCGGTTTAGGAAAAGTTCGCTTGTCAGCTACTGCAGCCCCCGAATGTAACTCATGGGAATTAACCTCTGTCAGTTAATGGGAATAACTCAGCGCTTACGTGCTGAAAGAAGCATTCCGGTGTTAACCGGCGCCGGTGATGTGGCAATTAGGGCCGCGGGAGTTTCCCGTCAGGGCGAATTATTTCATCGTTTTGTGGCCTCGCCTGCTCAATCTGAACTGCAGGCTGCCCGAGGGCCTGGCCTTGTTTGCGCTGCAACGACTCCGTGACTGAAACGCTTTTCTGCTGTTGACTGTCTCTGACGGTGAAACGCCGGCCGTCATTGTCCTGCAGATTATGCATCGAACCGGAATACAGCACTCTCCTGACCGCGTCAGCATTGCCTTTCACAAACTGGGCACCTTCACTTCTCCAGGCTGTCAGGGCAGCAGCAAGATCGTTATTGAAACGCTCAGACCGGGCATCAGAGGAGGTATACACCTCTACCCTGTTTCCAAAATCCGTGACAGCGGGCTGACCGTTTCTGAGGTAGGTAACGGAACCGTCGCGGCGCAGCTGCGTGTCATGCTCACTGGAGCGGAAAATCGGCGCGTCATCACCATGAGCGCAGACAATGACGGCTCCGGGAGTGGGACTGTTCTTCTCACTCTGACGGGCTTTGCGTTTTTCACGATAGGCCCAGCCGCGCATCTGGCTGAGTGCGGCAATGTCACCGTTTACCGCTTCACGCTCCACCCACTGTTTCCATGACAGTGGCCTGAACATGCCGGTTTCCGCCAGCACCTGGCGTTCCTCACGCAGTTGCAGGCGGAGAGTGGCCATGGCTTTCATCTTTTCAAACTCGGCCATGCGGTACATCAGCTTGCGCAGCAGCGGGTCACGGACCGTTTTACGGACATGTGCTTTCATGGCCACACAGTGTGAGTGGATCTGACGGAACCGCTCACGCGCCCTCAGGTCCGGTTTTTCCCAGCCCTCACGGTAGGCGTCAAAACGGGCGCGCAGAATTTCTCTGGCCACCGCCCTCGCCTCCCGACGCTCCTGACGCAAATCCTGATCGCGGACGTGAAGCTGGGGATTGTAGTGACTCAGGATACCGGTGATGCCATCCTGCGGACGCTCCGGATCAAATGCTGGCGGTGCAGGAGAGAATTCACCACACTTCGCCTCCATGGCCGGCAGACTGATGGCCGGATGTATGTCAGACGCTTTTACGCTCACACCGTCAGGCTGAAGCAGATCATAAACAGCCAGTCCGCCGCTCTGCTCACGCAGACCGAGACCGCGGGTATGCAGCATGGTGTGCAGCCATGGCCAGTCAAGCCGGTCATCCTGCTGTGCCTTGCTGATGACGTCGCGCACTTCACGCACGGCGTACCCGTGAAGACTTTCACGGTCGGAAAAAATCTCACGGCGCGCTGCACCACGCGGCGCGGCGGGCATGTCCCGTGGGGTACGGTGCAGGTCACCAAACTCATCCATATGCCAGCTGCCGTTGTCGACCTTAAAGCCTAAATCACGCTCCATTACGCGACAGCATTTCTGCAGCGTGTCCGCATCGTTCCACATGTTCTGCGCCCTGAACGTTTCCGGATGAACGCGGTTACCGAGCAGGATCTGGTGCCGGAAGCTTATGGTGGCAGCGTCCGCGACGCGTAAAAGGCCGGGAATACGCATCACCTTTACAGCCGCTTTTGTTTAGCAAACAGCGCGCCGATAACATGCCAGAGCGCATGGCTTTCGGCGCGCATGTGCACGAGCCATACCTGCTTCGCGCCTCTGCCAGACGGAGATCACCAACGAGCGTGATCAGCCCCGGCGGTAATCGCTATCCGGGGCCCGAAACCGCTCCCGCTTCAGACGTTCTCTTCCCTTATCACCGCAACCCGCTGTCCCGCGCGCACAGCACTGCCTGGCTGCACGTTTATCTGCTGAATGATGCCGTCGCACGGCGCCAGCAGCGGAATCTCCATTTTCATGGATTCCAGCACGACCAGCACATCCCCCGCACGCACGCGACTTCCCGCCGTGGTTTGCACCTGCCAGAGATTGCCGGAAACCGGGCTTTCGACGCCCTGTTCGTCCTGCTGTAATGACCTATCGCCGCCCTCTTCCACCACGCTTTCCTTGCTGTCGAAATGAGCCTGCCCGCTGGCGATCCAGCGATCGCGTTCCGCATTAAACGCCTTTTGCTGATGGTCACGAAACGCCGCGATGCTCTGCGCCTCCTGAGCAAGAAACTGCTGATAATCGCTTAACCGCAGCGTGCTGTGCTCAATGCGCAGCGGATAGCGTCCCAGTGGAAAATCGCGGCGGATTTGCATCAGTTCCCCGGCGGATACGGGGTAAAAACGCAGTTGATCGAAGAAGCGCAGTAGCCAAGGTTTTCCGGCAAAATCGATGACGTCGCGATAGCGGTTCCACATCTGAAGCGTGCGGCCCACAAACTGATAGCCACCGGGCCCTTCCATACCGTAAACGCACAGGTAAGCCCCACCGATACCGACCGAATTTTCTGCCGTCCAGGTACGCGCCGGATTATATTTTGTGGTGACAAGACGATGGCGCGGATCCAGCGGTGTCGCTACCGGCGCGCCAAGATAGACATCGCCCAGCCCCATAACCAGGTAGCTGGCTTCAAATACCGTTTTCCAGACCGCCTGCTCGTCAGGCAGATCGTTAATCCGACGAATAAACTCCAGGTTGCTGGGGCACCACGGCGCATCAGGACGTACCGTAGTCATGTATTTTTCAATCGCCTGACGGCAGGCGGGATCGTCCCAGGAAAGCGGCAGATGCACCACGCGCGTCGGCACCTGCAGATCATCATGCATACAAACTGTGAGCCACTCGCCGCGCACCCATGCCAACAGCGCGTCATGGATGAGAATTTCAGGCTGAAAATGGATTTGCAGCGAACGGATCCCCGGCGTGATATCAATCACCCCGTCTTTTGCATGCGCTTCCAGCGCCTGCATCAGGGCATGAATGCGAAAACGCAGAACCAGGTCCAGTTCCGGCTCCCCGGCTTCGAGGAGCAGATGCGTATCGCCCGAAAGCCGCGCCACCAGGCGCTTATCGGCCTCGCCGCAGGTCATAACAATCGGCGAGGTCAGCGGCGCAGGTTGCCAGGCCGTCTCCTGCGCGCAGAGCGTTGCCAGCGCCTGGCGTTGCTCCCGGGCCAGCTGACGCGCGGTGGGCAAATCCACTGCGGTAAAGCGCACGTTATCACCGGCTTTCAGTTGCCCCAGTTGCCAGAGGTCGGCTTCTATAACCGTGACCGGACAAACGAAGCCTCCCAGACTGGGTCCATCCGGGCCCAGAATTACCGGCATATCGCCGGTAAAATCAACCGCGCCAATAGCGTAGGGGTTATCGTGAATATTCGACGGGTGCAGTCCGGCTTCGCCGCCGCTGTCGCGGCTCCAGTCAGGCTTAGGTCCAATCAGACGAACGCCCGTGCGACTGGAGTTGAAATGCACTTCCCAGTCCGTGGCAAAAAAGGTGGCGATATAGTCCGGCGTAAAAAACTCCGGCGCGCCATGGGGGCCATAAATCACCCGCAAGGTGCGGACCTGCGGAAGATTCGTACGCAAAGCCAGAGGAAGTTTCGTGCCCGCCTGCGCCGTCTGCGGTGCCAGGTGCAGGATATCACCGCTGCGCAGGGCGCGTCCGGCATGACCACCAAACTGGCCGAGCGTAAAGGTGCTTTTGCTGCCTAAATATGTTGGCACCTGAATACCGCCGCTCAGGCAAAGATAGCTTCGCACGCCCGCACCGTTTACGGCACCCAGCTTCAGCGTTGCTCCGGCGGATATCGTAAACACACAATCCATCGGCGCGGGCTGGCCATCCAGGGTAGCGCTCAGCGATGCACCGCAAATCACCGCCTCAATGGCGGTGTTAAATTTCAGGATGGGTCCGGTGAGGGTGATTTCCAGCGCGGCTTCGCCCTCCTCATTCCCCAGCAGCCGGTTGCCTGAACGCAGGGCGCGATCATCCATCGGCCCGGATGGCGGTACGCCGACTGCCCAGTACCCCAGACGGCCTGGGTAATCCTGAACGCTGGTTTGCGTACCGGCACTCAGCACCTCAACTGTCGCCGCCTGATAACACAGCTGCTCAAGACAACGGGTCCAGGGTTCTCCGTGGACAAAGGGCGCAAACGCCAGGATTTGCTGCAGATAGAGGCGATTGGTTTCAACACCGTACAAACGCGTCTCCCCCAGCGCCTGCGAAAGCGTGGCAATGGCCTCATCGCGGCTGGGCCGCCAGGCGATCATTTTTGCCAGTAGCGGATCAAAAAACGGCGGCACTTCACAACCGGCTTCAACCCAGTGATCAATGCGCAGGCTGGCATTCTCGGTTTCGGGAAAGGCCACCTCCGTGAGCAGTCCGGGGGAGGGCTGAAACTGCCGTCCCGGATCTTCCGCATAAATCCGTGCCTGAACAGCATGGCCCTGTGGTTGAAGCCCCGAGGCCAGCTCACGCAGCGGCGGCAAGGTGCCCGCCGCCAGTTCAATCATCCATTTCACCAGGTCAACGCCCCAGACCTGTTCCGTTACGCCATGCTCTACCTGAAGGCGGGTATTGACCTCCAGGAAGTAAAACTGGCGGGCGACGCTGTCATAAACAAACTCCACCGTGCCCGCACTGCGATAGTTTACCGCTTTACCCAGCGCAACCGCCGCCTCGCACAGCGCCTGCGCCATTCCTTCGGGCAGATTGGGCGCGGGGGTTTCTTCGATGACCTTTTGATTACGCCGCTGCACCGAGCAGTCACGCACGCCCAGCGCGATAACCTCACCCTGCCCGTCGCCGAAAATCTGCACCTCAAGGTGGCGCGCCCGTTCGATATAGTTTTCGAGAAACACGCCGGCGTCGCTGAAGTTGTTTTGCCCCAGCCGCTGTACCGTATCGAACGCGTCGGCCAGCTCGTGCGCATCGCGGCAAACGCGCATGCCAATTCCGCCGCCGCCCGCGGTGCTTTTCAGCATCACCGGATAACCGACTGTCCCGGCGACACGGCAGGCTTCGGCGGCATCGGCCAGTAATTCGCTGCCTTCCAGTAAGGGCACACCTTCGGCTTTCGCCAGGGCCCGGGCCGTGTGCTTTAGGCCAAAGGTTCGCAACTGCTGCGGCGTTGGGCCGACAAAAATCAGTCCTGCGGCCTCACAGGCTTCCGCGAACGCGGCATTTTCAGAGAGAAAACCGTAGCCCGGATGAATGGCCTGCGCGCCACTTTGCTGCGCTGCGGCGATAATTTTTTCGGCGACCAGATAGGTTTGCGCCGCTGGGCCGTCGCCAAGGCTTAACGCTTCATCCGCGTCGCGAATATGCAGGCTACCGAGATCGGCTTCGGCGTACACAGCCACGCCCTTCACCTGCATGGCACGCAGGGTACGCAAAATGCGGCAGGCAATCGCGCCACGGTTGGCAATCAGTAAGGTATCAAACATAAGCGGAACTCTCAGGGAAGCGGGCCGTCCCGCACAAAGTCGATATGTCCCCTGGGGCCGTCCCCGGGGCTGATGTTGTTCAGGCGCGCGTAACGCTCAGCCGCGCCGGACTCAGTTCCACACCAGTACCTCGGCGGGTGTAGGGTTCCAGCCGTTGCAGGGGTTGTTTAACTGCGGACAGTTAGAGATTAAAACTACCGTATTACACTCAGCACGCAGTTCAACGTATTTACCGGCCGCAGAGATGCCGTCCTCAAAGGTCAGTCCCCCTTGCGGGGTAACAGGGACATTCATAAAAAAGTTGATGTTGGCACCGATATCGCGTTTATGCAGACGGCCATCGTGCAGGCAGGCACAGAGAAAATTATCCCGGCAGCTGTGCATATAGCGCTTGTCATGGGCATAGCGCACAGTGTTACTTTCCTGCGCACAAGCCCCGCCCAACGTATCGTGACGGCCGCAGGTATCGGCGACAATAGTCAGCAACGGATTGCCCAGATTGGAATAGAGTACGCTGCCGGTGGTCAGGTAAGCCTTACCCTGACGGCGTAGCGTACGTTGAGGATCGTAACGTTCACGCGGGTTATTCGCGTTGTAAAACAGCGTATCGATCGCCTGATTCCCTTCCAAATCGAGCAGACGCAGTGTTTGCCCTTTTTTAACCTCAAACAGCCAGGGTTCTCCCGCCGGGATAACGTGACGGTACACGGCATCTTCAGGGCGGCGGTCGCTGGAAATCATGGTCATCACTGCCTCCTTACAGGGCAAAAAGTTGGGTATTGCGAATCGCGCGCTGGTTTTCATCGCGGACAAACAACGCTTCGGTAGCGGCCTGTTCGTCATCCGCCTGATACCAGCTCAGCTGAATGGGGCGCGGGGCATAGTCCGGGGCAGGATCCATCGGATGCGGCAGCGCGGTCAAAACGATCAGAACGTCCATAGGGGCAAACAACTCAACAAAATCCCCTGCCCGACTGTTCGCTGTGATGAAGTGGAAGTAGCCATCTTCATCTACAGTGACTTTGCTGAAGAAGTTAACGACCATGAGCAGATCTTCCAGACCCAAATCCCATTTGCCCATTTCGACCAACAAATTATCGACGCCGTTACGATGGAAGCCATTCCGCAGCTCCTGATAGCGCCCCGTGCCATATTTTTCGCGCGTTTCTGCCGCGTTCAGTACGCCACCAAACGGGTCGTGCCAGCCACAGCTGTCCGCCACGATTCCGGCGAGTACTCGGCCCATATCGGAGTAGAAACAGTGCCCGGTGGTGAGCCGGGCAGTATGCTGACCCTTTAGCGTATCCGGCAGATTCAGGCGTTCACTTTTTTCGTGGGGATTGAGCATCATCATGCTGACGTTAGCGCCGCCGTCGAGATCGGTCAGGCGCAGGATCTGTCCTTTACGCAGAATGAGTGAGGTATGCGCCCCGCCGGGAAGCCGCTCTTCGCGCAGGCTGGGAGCCGAGTGAAAACGTGCGGTCATTGCTGTCTCCTTAATGCATAAACGTTGTCTTTACTGTCTGCCATTAGCTGTGCCATTCGCGCCTCATTAAGCGGAATGTCGTAAGTGATACGTGCGCCCCAGGCATCAGGGGCCTGGGGATCGTGACGGACTTTGTCGAATACCAGTAGCCGGGTACCCAGGTTGAAGCCTTCGGCAAGATCGTGAGTGACCATAAACACCGTCATACGGGTTTCACTCCATAGTTGAAGCAACAGCGCATGCATATCTTTGCGAATGCCGGGATCCAGTGCGCCAAAAGGTTCATCAAGCAACAACACTCGCGGTTGCATGATGAATGCCTGGGCAATCGCCAGCCTTTGCTGCATGCCGCCGGAGAGCTGCGCCGGATATTTATCCAGCGCATTTCCCAGCCCCACCTTCTCCAGCATCGCGCGCGCCTGCTGGCGGGCCTCGCGTTTCCGGGCACCAAACAGGCGGCCAAACAGCGGGGAAGCAGGTAACTCAAGTCCTGTCGCGACGTTATCCAGGACGTTGAGATGGGGAAACACGGAATAGCGCTGAAACACGACGCCGCGGCTACGGTCTGGTTCTGTTGCCAGAGCCTTGCCATCCAGCGTGATCTCTCCCCGGGTAGGTTTCTCCTGACCCAGCAGCAGGCGTAAAAATGTCGACTTTCCGCAGCCCGATGCACCGACCAGGGAGCAGAATTCACCCTCTTTAACCTGCAAACTGATACGCTCCAGCACCACATGATCGCCGTACTCCTGCCAGATATTCCTGATGCTGATAAAACTCATTTCCGGCCTCCTTCCGCCCAGGGGAAACAGGCGTTGTGCAACCTGCGCAGGCCCAGATCCATCAGCCATGCCAGCAGCGTGATCCAGATGACATAAGGGATAATCACATCCATCGCCATGTAACGCCGCACCAGGAAAATGCGATAGCCGAGCCCGGCGGTCGCCGAAATCGCTTCAGAAGAGATTAAAAACAGCCAGGCCGATCCCAGCAGCAGACGTAGCGAGGTAATAAGCCGCGATAACAGCTGCGGCAGGACCACCCGCAGCACAACCGTCCAGCTATTCGCCCCCAGGGTTTGCGCTTTGATAAAGAGTTCTGCCGGGATTTCCCGCGCCCGGTGTTCAAGATCGCGCGCGAGCATCGGCGTAATGCCAATGACGATAAGCATCACTTTTGACAACTCATCCAGGCCGAAAACAATAAACAGCACGGGCAGAATCGCCAGCGGCGGAATCATGGAGACAACCGTCAGCAGGGGTGACAGGGCGGCGCGGGACAGCGGGAACACCCCTGCGGCGATACCCAGACACAGGCCGATCAACGAGGAGAGCGCCAGCCCCAGCAGCAGGCGGCTCAGGCTGGTAAACGTATCGGTCCACAGCAGGTATTCACCACTGCGCTTATCCGGCGTGAAAGCCATCCGGTCAATGGCATCAATCATCTGCGACAGGCCGGGCAGCAGTTTGTCCTGCGGATTGGCTTCGAGCCGCACCGCCGACCCGATAAACCAGGCGGCGATAATCAGCACGAAGGGCAACAGCATTAGCGTCAGGCGCATGCCCTGGCGGGGATAGCGGTTGATGAGGCGCATGGCACGAACTCCCGTGGTCAGTGGTTACAACTTGCCCGCGGCGGCCAGTTTCAGATAGCTGTCGTCGAAGCGCAGCTTGCTGTTAGCCCTGTCGCCAATGGTGACGTTGCCCGGGAACGTCATGCCGATAAAGTCAGCGCTCTGTGCGCCCTGACCCAGCAGCCCTTTATCAAAGGAGAATGTCGCCACGCGCTGCATGGTTTTTGGTAATTCCGGGGAAGAAATAAAGGCCAGCGTTTCGGCAGGTGTCCAGAACAGGTGGGTCGTTTTCAGCTGGGCCTGATAGCCCGCAAGGTCGGTACCGGAATCAGCAGCCATCTCACTCAGCACTTTTGTATCGCCTGCGTGCATTTTTGCCATCATTTCAAACCAGGCTCCGGTCAGCGCTTTGCCGAGAGCCGGGTTATCTTTCAGCGTCTGGGTGTTCACCACCATCATGTCGATGAGTTCACCGGGGACCTGGGAGGAGCTGAACACTTCAGTGGTTTGTGGTGTCTTTTTGATGACGGACAGTTGCGGGTTCCAGGCGACCACCGCCCGCACGTTGCTGGTGCCAAAGGCCGAGACGATATCCGCATCCGAGGTATTGACGACCTTCACGTCCTTTTCCTGCAGTCCGGCTTTTTCCAGTCCGCGAACCAGAAGATAGTGCGATACCGACAACTCAGGTAAATAGACCGACATGCCCTTCAGGTCGCTGAGTTTTTTATTCACCCCTTTCAGGACTATACCGTCGTTGCCATCGGAATAGCTGCCGGTGATCAGCGCAGTCGAATCCACGCCGCCTGCCGCCGGGATAGTCAGCGCATCCATATTAGTCATGGTGCAGCCGTCAAACTGCCCCGCTGTATACTGGTTAATGGATTCGATGTAGTCGTTGAGTTGAACGATATTGATTTTGATGCCGTATTTGCTGGCCCATTTATCAATAATTTTTTCATTACTGATGGTGCCCCAGGGCATCCAGCCCGCATAGATCGTCCAGCAGATGTTGAATTCTTTTTTGACCGCGGCGAAGGAAGGAAAGCTAATCAGCAAGATCAGTGACAGCAAAAGCGTGCGGATGAACGACGTTGTTTTCATGGTTAACCTCTGGTTGGCACAAAAAAGGAGCAGCGCGACACCTCACGGTGCTGCTGTCTCCCGGGCTTTTGTCCCGCCGTGTAACCTCGCAGAGGTCGCCAGCTCTCGGACCAGACATTCACCTGCGTGAACCGGAACCCTAGCCAGCTATTGCTATCAGATTATGTGTTGCGCTGCGTACTGTTCACAGTTTTGCAATTGACGTGCCAGAAATCATATTTCCAGAAATCAGGCAATTACCCGATTTTCAGGCCGCTAAGCACCAGAATGATGAGTAATGAATGTGCGTTGCACATTCTCGGTGCCGGTACAGAACAGAAAGACGAAATGGGATGACATTGCACATAACCGCATCTGTTAGGTTCGGTAGCTGGGGCATTTGACTCAGAGTTGAATGTCATCATCATCCCATCCACAACGCAGGGTAAATCTCGTGCTTTTTTTACGGCAGGATAATCCGGAATACACTAGAGTTAACTGATTCAATTACCAGTAAAAACCCATGACCATGCACTCTTCCTTTGGCTCAAATCTTTTCGCCCGGTTGCGCCTGCTCATCTCTGTCGTTGCGGGTATCGTCTGCTATTTTTTACTGCCCGAACAGTTGGGGCAAATGCAGCGACTGTTGATAAGCTGGAACGTGCTGGCGTGGCTCTATCTTTGGTTTATCTGGTTTCGTATGTTACGCACTGCGCCTGATCAGATTAAACGAATCGCCCGGATGCAGGATCAAAGTGCCGCACTGGTACTGGGGCTGGTGATTGTAGCCTGTACGATCAGTATGGTGGCCATTATGAGTGAGCTTCCCACGCTGAAAAGCCTGACGGGCACACCGCGGGCCCTGCATTTGCTTCTGACCGCCATAACGCTCATCGCCTCCTGGGCTTTACTGCCCAGCGCGTTTGCCATGCATTATGCACACCAGCACTATTTGCATCGTAGCAGCAGCGTTACCCCGATGATCTTTCCAGAGAAACCTGCGCACCCGGCTTACTGGGATTTTCTCTATTTCTCTTTTACCATCGCGGTGGCTTCTCAGACCGCCGATGTGGCAACGGGCACAACAGAAATGCGAAAACTCGCCCTGCTGCAGTCGGTCATCTCTTTTATCTTTAATCTGACGATTCTGGGGTTATCTGTAAACGTGGCCGCCAGCCTGCTGAGCTAACGTGCGTCACGAAAGGGAGAGAAGAGATTACCTGCGGTGAAAGCCTGATCTGCCCTACACCTGTCCGCTGACGGACGGTGTAGGGAGGCGAGATTTACTGCTGCCCTTGCTGCTTAGCATCCGCCTCTTTTTGTTTTTTCTTCGCCATATGATGCCCAACCGCACAGCCAGCCGCCGCACCCGCTGCACCGTGGTTTTTCATATGCCCGGCAACGCCACCGACGGCTGCACCTTTCAGGCACCCTTTCGCTTCGACCTGAGTACTCATTGCCATGAGCAGACCTGCGGTAATAACAACAATCGAAAGTTTATGCATCAATTTGACTCCGTAACGATTATGAAAATGATTTACCTTTATTGAGCGTAGCGATGTTGTACGTTTTTGCCGTTCAGGTTCTGTTACGTTTATGCGACGTTTAACTTTCATTAAAAATCTTATTTCGCCGCAAGGCGAAAAAATCAACAGACGGATAAAGTCGGCGAGAACGGGCATGGTTAAGCCTGGCGGAAAAAGCGATTAACCGGGATCGAAACCCATCTCAACGCTACCTGTTGCGAAATAAGCCTGTCTGTTTTGCTTTAAAAAACAGTCAAAGCATGCTCAGAATACGTGACTTAAATCAGGCTGCGATCCCACGGCGTCTGGCAGGTGAGATGACATCGTAACTGCCTGCATTCACAAGAAAAAACGCCGGATGCGCCGCCCGCTCTGGATAACCTGGCTTGCTGGTGTTTAATTCAGGAGAATGACATACCGCAAATAATAGCGCCTTAAGCTTTCGCCTCGTGCAATTACAGGTATGTTCGATACCGTTTTTTGGTAAATCCTTAATCATCGTGATTGCGTCAAATAGAGTGATATCCGCTAAAGGGCTGTCATGACTAAAAGGGTTAATTCATCACCAGTGCCTTCTTCAAATCCATCCCGCGATTTTGTTTATTGCAGAACAGATAAACGAACCCGTTAACTATCGCCGGATACCGTTAAACGTGATCCTTCTTTTTTGTTGATAGCCCTACGCCAGTTTCAGTCCGACGATGTCGTGTGGCATTAAGTCGCAAAGTGTCGGGAAAACCGCACACTGCGCCCTTAGCCTCTGTACCGAACGCGCCGTGACCTTGCCAGGCATATTCTGCTTTAAAGACGACGGTGAATGAGCAGAAGTTTCATACGCAGGAAATTAAAACGCGCTTTGTTTTTCTGGTTTTGTTTACGCTAAGGGCAACGTGCAATGCCTGCCATAACCGTGACAATCGCTCAGGAAGAAAAAATGAAAGTACAAAAACTTGAACAACCTGCTTCGATCAGCACTCTCGAACCCTGGGGTACCGTTGAGGGATTACCTGGTTCACCTGAAATCGTGATCGCCGGGCTGCAGAAAGTCATCCCGGGTCATGAGAGTATTGATATGGGCATTTTTGAATGTTCGCCGGGCAGCTATCGTCGCGGCGTAAAGCAAGCGGAGATGATGCACTTCCTTTCCGGAACGGGATCTTTTACTGCTGATGGCGAAACACCACAGCATTTCAAACCCGGCGATACGTTGTTTTTTGAAGCAAATACGGAAGGCACATGGGTTATGGACACGACCATGCGTAAGCTCTACGTGATATTTGAAACCCCTTAATGACGCCAACGAACAGACTTTTTGGTTGCCCGGATAACGGACAATCAGGACAACATAAAGTCTACGGCATCACGGGCATGAAGGCTGGTGGTATCAAAGACAGGCAGAGCGCTTTGCGCCTCGGGAACCAGCAGGCCGATTTCCGTGCAGCCGAAAATCACCGCTTGCGCGCCCTGATCGCGCAGCTGCGTGATCACATCAAGATAATACTGGCGTGCGCTTTCGGTAAATTTTCCCATGCAGAGTTCATCAAAAATGATGTGATTGAGGGTGGCGCGCTGCTCCGCCTCCGGCACGATCGTGTTAATCGAAAACCGTTGCTGTAACCGCCCCAGATAAAAATCCTGCTCCATCGTATAGCGGGTGCCCAGCAAGGCGACTCGCGTCATCCCTCTGGCTGTTATCGCCCTGCCCGTGGCATCGGCAATGTGTAAAAAGGGAAGATTGCAGTGGGCTTCTATATCGTCGGCAACCTTGTGCATCGTATTGGTACACAGCACGATGGCTTCGGCCCCGGCAAGTGCCAGTCCCCGGGCGGCTTCACCCAACTGCTTGCCTGCCTGTGCCCAGTTGCCCTCACGCTGACAGACTTCAATATCGTGAAAATCGACGCTGTGTAACAGCAGTCGTGCCGAGTGTAATCCGCCCAGTCTTTCCCGAATACCTTCATTGATGAAGCGGTAATAAGGCAGCGTGGATTCCCAGCTCATCCCACCGATCAGTCCGATTGTTTTCATGTTCATCCTGTGTGCATGCCGTGCAGGTTCAGGCCCGCCTTATGCGTGCGCAGGCCTGAATGCAGGTTTAATGGTCTGCCGCAGCAATAAGGCCATCAGGTTTTTTTACCTTTTTCGCTGGCCTGCTGCAGTGCCGTGATGACGATGCCCGGGGTTAACACCTGCGGCAGAACGACAGGTTTTCCGCCATCCGCAGGGTAAACGACATACAGCGGCAATCCGCCGCGACCAAAGTCGCTGAGCGCCTGTTCGACATCAGGATTGTACTTCGTAGAGTCCGCAATCATATAGATGGTGTCAGTGCGCGCCATAGCTTGCTTAACCGCCTGCGTCGACAGGGAAGTGCGCTCGTTAACCTGACAGGTAATGCACCATGAGGCCGTAAAATTGACCAGAACGGGTTTGCCCTGACCTTTTATCGCCTCAACATTTTGAGGTGTCCATGCCACCGCGGCCGCGGCAACGGTATCGGGCGAATCCGGCGTTGTCGTGGCGGTTTTCAATGTTAACAACGGCGGAATTAACAGAACGACCATGGCGGCTGTAGCGATGTGTAATGCCCAGTGCCGCCTTCCCATCATCTGTCGCTTTTGCGCCATACCATACAGCCAGGCGGCAAAACTCAGCACCAGGCAGCATGTCAGAATGGCTGCCAGGGCTGTCGAACCCGCCTGACGCTCCAGTACCCAAATCAACCACCCCGCCGCCCCCAGCATGGGAAAGGCGAGCCCGTGTTTGAGCGTGATCATCCAGGCACCCGGCGCAGGTAGCAGGCGGGCAAACACAGGGAAAAAGGAAATTAGTGTGAACGGTGCTGCAAACCCCAGCGCCAGTGAAAGGAAAATAACCACACTGATAACGGGAGGTTGCGTAAAGGCATAGCCGATGGCGCTGGCCATAAACGGCGCGCTACAGGGCGTGGCGACGACGATGGCCAGCGCGCCGGTGAGTGCCGATCCGGTTAGCCCTCCCCGCTCGCCTCCGACTTCACCCGCCCGCTGAAGGGATAAGCCAACCTCAAACAGGCCGAACAGGTTGAGGGCCGATGCCACCATGATTAGCACCAGTAAGGCTATCACCAGCGGCGATTGCAACTGAAAACCCCAGCCGACGGAAGCGCCCCCCATTCTTGCCAGTAACAGCACACTGACCAGCAGCACCATCGTGACAACCACACCCACCAGAAAAGCCAGCCCTTCGGCTCGCGCATGTGCGGGTTGGGCATTGTGGCGCAGCAGACTCAGGGCCTTCAGCGAGATCACCGGGAATACACAGGGCATGAGATTAAGAATAATGCCGCCCAGAAACGCGGCGGCGATAGCAGTCAACATGATGGCGCTGTCCAGATGTGAGATTAAGCCGGATTAGCCTGACGGTATTTTTTCACGGCATCCAGGGTCTTCTGAATATGGGCCTCTGGATTTTTATCGGTGTAACTCAGCAAAATTTTGCCATCCGGCGCAATAACATACGATGTGCGGTCAGACAGAGTTTTGCCTTTCATTTCCATCGTACTTTTGTATTCGGCCGCCACTTTGGCACCCGGATCGGCGGCGACGGTGAACTTATCGCGACACTCAAGCTGAGAGAATTTCGCAATCTGATCGGTATTACCTGCGGTCACGCCAATTACCGTTGCGCCCTGCTTTTTAAACTCATCGGTTGCTTCCGCAAAAGCATGCGCTTCCAGCGTGCAGCCGGCGCTGAACGCCGCCGGGAAGAAATAAAGTACAACCGGTCCTTTTTTCAGTGCCTGCTGTAAGGAGAAGGTCGTTTCTTTACCTGCCAGAGCCGCTTCCAGTTTAAAGTCCGGTGCGGTTTCTCCTGCGGCCAGCGCAGCAAACGCAGAAGTCACAGGCAGGCTTAACGCCAGCAGCGTCGCTGCCGTCAGCATTTTCAGGCGCTTCATTTGATGCATTCTTTTTCTCTCCATCGGCAAACAGGCAACAGTGCCTTATGCACATTAATACTAGATTCACTGGCAAAAAATGGAAATATTTAGCCGCATGGCCGGGCGGACAGAAAGGTCATACACACGTACCCGGCAGATAAAATAAGATAGTCATATAACCGTTCTAATAGATATGCGGTTAGTAAGATAAATGTGTGACAGAGCGTAACGGTCCGTCGGTCACGCCCGCGCAATATATCCGACCTGATAAGCGCGAGCCGGACAAGTGACGGCCTGCGGCGTTCGCCATAAGGTGAATGTCAGGCGCCGCCAGCCGCAGGCGTCCAGTGCGGACACCCGTGCCAGCGCGTTGTCCAGCGGCCGATGGTGAGTCAGTAGCGCGAGATCGCTGTAAGGTTGTACGGGGCTGATTTCACAGACGGCCCAACTCGCCTGGCTGATAGCCGTCGATATGTCGGCAGACAGCACCGGAAAGGTATCAATACGCGGCCAGCCAAAGGCCTGCGTCAACCTTTTGAACCCCTCGCTGGCTAAAAAGCGGTGCATACTGTCCGCGTCCTGCCAGAGATAAAACGGGGCATAACTGCTTTCCTGGCCGTTTATATCGGCGCCCTTCTGCCAGGCGTAAAGATAGGCTTTAAACAGCAGGCCCGGAAAGTTATCCATTTTTTTGCCGTTGTCAGCAATCCTGCGCTGAATGATTGTCATATCGTAGTCAGCGGGAAGAACAAAATGGTACTGCATCGCCAGCATATTTTTTCTCCTCAGCGTGATGAGATATCGGCCAGACTAAACACCTTGCCGTTGCCAAATGACCAGTCCTCAGGGTCACTGAAATTCACGACAATCATGACGTCAGCCGGATTAATGCCAATCGCCTTTACCAGACGCGCATTCAAATCTGCATAAAAAGCCTGCTTTTGTGCGAGGCTACGCGCTTTCCCTGCCGTAATGTGAAACAGAAGAAAGTCATCACTTCGGCCCGTCTGCGTGGTGCACAAATAGTGCCGGTCAAAAATACGTGTATGACGGTGATAACTGTCAAAGAACTGAAAACAATCCCCGTGCGGCACAGAAAAAGAGGTCTCGAGTGCGTCCTGTAACGCTGTGGAGATAGCCTCACGCCACTGTTCAATACGGTGTTCAGATATCGCAATACGACTGACGGGCATAGATATTCCTTACTCTGAGAGCGTGTTTTTAAAAACCGTGAGGGCGGAAACAGCTGCCGGCCAGCCGCAATAAAAGGCCAGGTGGGTCATCATTTCCGTGAGCTCAGCCTCAGAGAGGCCATTCTTGCGAGCCAGTTTCAGATGCCAGCTCAGTTGTTCGGGTCGGTTTAACGCAATAAGCGCACTGACAGTAATCAGACTTCTGTCTCGCGGTGAAAGCCCGTCGCGCTGCCAGATATCGCCAAATAAAATGTCTTCACTTAACGCTGCCAGCCTGGGCGCGATCTCAGCCAGCTTTTCGCGCGTTAACGGTATTGGGTTCATTTCTCTTTCCTTCTGTGGGTGTGATAAAAAGATAAAATGCGGCGATGATTTATAAAATCAGAAATATTGGGACAAACAGTCCCGTTTTATGGGATGAATAAGAATGGCGAAAAGGCCCGTGACGTTTGATGCAGAAAGCCTGCGTACGTTTGTGACCGGCATTGAACTGGGGAGCTTTGCGTCTGCCGCGCAGCGCCTGGGCCGATCAACCTCGGCGGTGAGCGCTCAGCTAAAGAAACTGGAATACCAGGCGGGAGCAGCGCTGGTGCAGAAGTCAGGACGGCATCTGACGCTTACCGCGCAGGGCGAGATTATGCTTGCCTATGCGCGCAGGCTGATGAGCCTGAATGACGAAGCCTGTGCCGCCATCAAGGCCAGCGGGATTGGCGGAGAAGTGCGGCTGGGTTTGCAGGAAGATTTTGGCGAAACATTACTGCCTGCCGTTCTGGGTCAGTTTTCGCGTGCGCATCCCGACGTGCAAATTTCAGCATCCGTGAGCCGCAATCAGCCCTTACTGACCGCAATACGCCAGCACGAGATTGACGTCGCCCTCTGCTGGCAAGGCGAGGAGTCGACGGCGCACAGTCAGTCACTTGGCGCGTTGCCGCTCAACTGGATCAGCGTAAAGGGTTTTGATGTCCAGAGTCTGCTGGAGGCTAGACAACCACTACCCTTGCTGGTCTTTGACGCGCCCTGCCTTATGCGTAGCGCCGCCACTGCGGCGTTAGACAGGGCAAATATTCCCTGGCGTATTGCGTTCACCAGCCGCAGTCTGAGCGGAATATGGGCCGCCGCGGAGGCAGGGCTGGGTATTACCTTGCGGACACAGATGGGCTTACCGTCTTCGCTAACGTTGCTGACATCAGCTCTGCCGGAAATGGGCACGATTGGCGTCAGCCTGCACTGTGCTGAAAAACCGTTATCCCCTGCAGCCGCATCACTTTGCGAGTCGATTAAAGCGCACTTTGCTGGTCTGTGATGGACCGGAACGCTTTACCTCGGGCGCGGCATCACTGGAGCGAGCAGGTAATCAGTGCAAAGAATTCACCCGCAAGATGAATGAACAAGGTGATAGTGGTGAGGAAACTGGGGGTTTTCCTTATTACACTGCACGTTAACCTCTGCCCTGCTGCCGCTCCACGTTACGCCGTCACGGATAGCACGCGCTTCTGGCGGGCCGATGAAAGCGGGTTTCCTCGAAAAGGTATGTTCGCTGATTATCTGCTGCTAACGCTATTTTGCCGCGAAAGTTGATGCCGGCACCCTGGCAGAAAATCGTTAGAGTATGATGTAACTAAAATGCATAACACAGCGCTGTTCGCGTTTCCCCTGCATCAGACACGCTGAACCCGCACCCACAAAACGCTAGCCCCGGCTGATTTCTCCACCAAAACCGGACACCCTGAGTTGGTCACCCGTGATATCAACCCACGCAAAGGGCACCGCTGTGGGGCCATCCAGCATGCCTTTCAGAGTGAAAAATTCCGTCCCGTCGATACAGGCATAACCTCCACGATGATCGTGCCCGGCAAAACAGGCGCGTATGCGATAACGCGTGAATAACGCCACCAGCACGGGGGCATTCATCAGGCGGTGCGTGGTTACGGGCGCCAGCGGATAGTGGCCAAAAACAATCACGCTTTCCCGTGACTGTTGGGCAGCCTGTAGCTGCTGTTCAATCCAGTTGAATTGTTGCCTGCCAACGGCACCGTTCCAGGGCTGCGCCTGAGGTTGTTGGTCATGTTGCAGTTGCGCTAACAAGGCTGCGGCCTCTTCACGATCGCGGCCGTTGAGGGTATTACAGTACAGGCTCATATCGTTGCCATCGTAAACAACAAAGCGCCAACCGTTAAAACGGAAAGCGTAATAGCCTTTGGGTAAGGGAGCCTGATTATCTAGTCGTTCAGCGATAGTCTGCGCATCATGGTTGCCCAGTACCACAGCATGCGGATGCTGTAACCGGGCAAACACCGGCAGTATGGCGGCATAGCTTTGCCAGTGGCGATCCACCAGATCGCCCAGCGTCACCACAAAATCCAGCGGCTCCGCGTTGAATGCCTTGATGGTCTGGCTGAGTTTATTAAGGCCATTGCGGTAATAAAGATTATTGCTGATATCCGGATCCACATCAGCATACTGAGGATCGGCAAGCAGACCAAAACGGATGCCATTATCTCTGACGGGCAACGCACGTAACGATGGCGGCTGATACAGCGACGCAATATCCGCAAGCAAGGTACGCTGTGACGGGCTGAGAGTGTGCGGCGTTAACATGTTATTTTCCTTAGCGAATGCCTGCGCGCATAAATGACTGGATAAACTGGCGCTGGAACACCAGAAACAACAGCAACAGCGGCAGCGTTGTCATGATCGTTGCCGCCCCAATCAGTGCCCATTGCACGCCCTGCTCCGGTGCCGAAAATAACTGCAGTCCTACCGTCAACGGACGGACTTTTACAGAATCCGTAATAACCAGCGGCCACAGAAAATCATTCCAGTGGAAACTAATGGAGACCAGTGCAAAAGCGATATAGATTGGCCTGGCCAGCGGAATATAGATTTTGCGCAGGATATAAAACCGACTGGCGCCCTCTACAATGGCCGCTTCTTCCAGCACCACAGGGATGCTTTTAAAGGTCTGGCGCAGCAAGAAAATCGCAAATGCTGAAGCAAAATACGGCAAGGCAATGCCGGTCAACGTATCGCGCAAGCCCAGCGCACCAATGGTTTTGTAATTATTCAGGATCAGGACATCCGGGCTTATCATCAGCTGTAACAGGATAAGCGCGAACAGAAAACCCGAATATTTCAGGCGAAACCTGACCAGCGCGTACGCCGCCATCGTGGCCAGGATAAGCTGACACACCACAATCATGACCACCAGCAATATGGTATTCAGGAAATAGCGGCCAAAAGGCGCGGCGTGCCAGGCATCCGTGAAATTTTGTAGCGTCAGGGGTGCCCACAGCGAGAAGCTTCCCTGATCGGCCGCCGGGTGAACCGCTACCCACAACGCCACCAGTATCGGTAACAACCACAGCAGCGCCGCCAGCCAGATAACCATATTCAGGCACAGTCGGCCCGCAGAGAATTCAGGCTTCATTGATAGTGCGCTCGCTTATCCAACAGGGAAAATTTCAGCACCGCAATCAGGGCTAAAATCAGCAGCAATGCGACGGTCATCGCCGCTGCCGCAGGGAGATCCCAGTAGCTGAATGCCGTACGGTAGATATAAAACAGTAACAGGCTGCTGCTGTTGTCCGGGCCACCGTTGGTCATCGCAATCACCTGATCGACGATACGAAATGCATTCATTGAGGCATTAATCAGCACGAACAACGTCGTCGGCATCAGTAACGGCCACTGGACGCGGCGAAAAAAATACCCCTTTGACGCCCCTTCGATTTGTGCTGCTTCGCTGAGGCGCGGATCGATCTGCTGTAACGCAGCCAGATAAAAAATCATAAAAAAACCAGCCTCGCGCCAGACAGAAACGGCCATCAGGCACCCGAGCGTCGTGCCGGGTTCGCCGAGCCAGTTAACCGGTGCGACAGAAAACAGCGCAAGCAGCTTATTCAGAAGTCCCAGTTGTGGTGTGTAGAAAAACAGCCACAGATTGGCGATGGCTATCATCGGCAGCAGAGAGGGAATAAAGAAGGCTGCACGCACAGCGGCGTTACCCGCCAGCCGTCGGTTAACGGCCAGGGCCATCAATAACGCCAGGGAAACCGCAAGCGGTATAGTGATCAAGGCATACAACAGGTTATTCCACAGCGACCGGATAAACACATCATCATCCAGCAGCGCAGCGTAGTTATCCAGCCCGACAAAGTGGGCCGGATGACCTGCACGGGCAGCGCTGAACAGGCTTTCCCACACCGTTGCCAGCGCAGGATAATGGGTGAACAGCAGCAGAAAACCCAGCGCCGGTAAAATCAGCAAATAGCCACACAGCTGAAGTGAACCGCGCCGCACACGCGGTGCGGGCGTTGCTGTTGCCGCCATGTTCATCGCCATCCCCTTACTGATAGGCCTTCAGTAAACGATCGGCCTGCTTCTGTGCCGCTTCCAGTGCCTCAGCCGGGGTTTTAGACTGCGTCACCGCCGCCTCAATGGCATGGTTCAGGGCTTCCTGTATCTGCACACTGTTGTAGGTAGAGAGTTCAGGCTGGGCATATTTCAGTTGTTCACGAGCGACCAGCGCCTGAGGAACCTGCTTCACATAGTCTTGCATCGCTGGCGTTTCCCATGCTGCCGGGGAGGTAGCGACATAGCCTGTCGCAATACTCCAGCGCGCCGCCTGCTCTGGCGCGGTGACCCAACGGATAAATTCCATGGCGGCTTTTTGCTGTTCTGGTGAAGCACTTTTGAAAACGTAGAGATTACCGCCGCCCGTTGGGCTACCGCGCTGTGTTTTTTCAGGCAACATGGCAACACCAAACGGGAATTTGGCATTTTTGCGCACCACACTCAGGTTGCCGGTGGTGGTAACCATCATGGCCGTTTTGCCACTGAGGAAATCCTGTGGCGTCGTGCCCCAGGCAATCGCGCCTTTCGGGGAAACGCCCGCCTTCTGGCCTAAATCGGTCAGCCATTGCAGCGTTTCGACATTGTTGGGCGTATTAAAATAGACCGCTGTGCCCTTGCCGTTATCCAGATGCGCGCCGTTCGTGGCCGCAAAACCCTGGAAAACCCAGTAACCATTGGGCGTCGTCGGGATTTCGATGCCCCACTGACTGACGTTATCGCCGTCTTTCACGACCAGTTTTTTACCGAAATCCACCACCTGCTGCCAGTTCGCAGGCGCTGTATCAGCAGCCAGACCCGCTTTTTCAAACGCCTGTTTGTTCCAGTACAACACCACCGTCGAGCGCTGAAAAGGCACGCCCCAGACTTTGCCGTTGATGTGGCGCAAAAAAGCGGGGTAAAAGCTGTCGATCCATTTTTTACCGGCGTCATCCTGAGCCAGATCGCTGGCCGCCACAATAGCCCCTGCATCCATCAGAGAGTAGGCTTCGATATCACCAATGACCGCCATTTGCGGCGCATTCCCGCCACGAAAGGCGGTTAAGGCTTTTGTAACCGTTGTGGCGTAGTCACCGGTATAAACAGGCTGAATGCTGACCTCAGGATGAATTTTTTCAAAATCGGCCACCAGCGCTTCGACGGTATGGCTGATCTCCCCACCGACCGCGATAGGGTAATACATTTGCAGTTTGACCGGCTCGGCGGCAAAGACTGCCGTGCTCGTCGCGATAAGTAAGGCTGAAAGCAAACGTGACAGACGAATGGCTGGCATGATTTTCCCTTAGGTAAAAGTTAAACGGCGTATTGTTTGAAAGAGGCAGACATCTGCTGTTCAGCGTGTAAACAGCGTTTACCGCTCGCAGTGGAAAACAGGTATTGCTTATCGACAGGCCATTGCAGCCCGGCCAGATGACCTTCGTTAAAACGTTTCATGCCCGGCACGGTAACGGTTAAAACGGCCTGGCTGCCTGTTAGCTGACAGACCACTAACGTATCTGCGCCCATGTATTCGTAGTTCACGACGTTGGCAGTCAACCCCGCACTCTGAGGATCAATGAACTGGATATCTTCCGCCCTGATCCCCAGACTGAGCGCCGTCTCAGATGACTCGCTGACCACAGGCTGAGTGAGCTGGCTCAAAAAGTGCCTGCCGTTGACAGAGGTCAGCGGCAGAATATTCATTGGCGGCGCACCGATAAACTGCGCCGCAAAAATACTGGCCGGATTGTTATACAGGTTGTCTGGCGTATCATGCTGCTCAATCCGGCCGTCATTTAGCAGAATGATGCGGTCAGCCATGCTCATCGCTTCCGTCTGATCGTGGGTGACATAGAGCATCGTCAGGCCCAGCGCTCTCTGCAGCGCACGAATTTCGCGACGCATACTTTGGCGCAGCTTCGCGTCCAGGTTAGAAAGGGGTTCATCCATCAGGCATAAGGTGTTGTTGGCAATCACGGCACGTCCGAGTGCAACGCGCTGCTGTTGGCCGCCCGAAAGCTGTGCAGGTAACCGATCCAGCAATGTCTCCAGTTCCATTAATTTGCTGACGCGGCTCAGGCGGTCAGCAAATGTCTGCCTGTCCTCGCCGCGCGCTTTTAAACCAAACAGCAAATTTTCGCGAACGCTGAGATGCGGAAACAGCGCATACGACTGAAAAACCATTGAAAGTTTGCGATCTGATGGCGGCAGTCGCGTGATATCGCGATGACTGAAACTGACCGTTCCCTCATCCGCGGTTTCCAGTCCGGCGATCGTCCGAAGCAGCGTCGACTTACCGCAGCCTGACGGACCTAACAGCGCTACAAAGGTTCCTTCTTCCGCTTCGAAACAAATGTTATCCAGAGCAGTTTTTTCGCCCCAGCGTTTAGTGATGTTGTGAAGCGCCAAATGGCTCATAGCTTCGCCGCTCTGCCAATGAGAATGGCAGTAAGCTAGCGGAGCAAAATGAAAGATTTATGGCTGAAAAGTGTCAGCAGAATGACAGAACGTGATGTGATTATGGCGGCTAACGGTTCTGCAAGGTGCAGAGACGGTTAAGCGTCGTGCAGACAGGCTATCGACGCCCTTCGTGTCGTGCTGCTGACAGGACCTGATCTGATTCGTTTGAAGGCAGTTAACCTGTTTTGGCGGGTGAAAGCCAGTACGGTTAAAGAGCACGGCGCACTCTTTTGTTATCCTCACGACACGATTTTTAAAGGATGATGTCAGGAGAGATGATGAGCGAGATAATTAACCTGTTTACCCGTCACAAAAGCGAACGAAGCTTCACCGATCAGCCGGTCGATGATGCCATTCTGGATCGCATAATCAGCACTGCTTATCGCGCGCCTACCTCCGTAAACTCACAGCAGGTTTCTCTGGTGGTGACACGCGATCCGGCTAAACGCCAGACTATCTCGCAAATCGCGGGCGGCCAACCGTGGATCGCTAAAGCCCCTGTCTTTATCACTGTGGTGCTGGATATGCATAAATCACGGATGGCGATGGCCGCCGTAGGCAAAGAGCAAATTGCCCAGCAAAGCATTGAAAGTATTGTTTCTGGCTCGACGGATGTGGGTATTGCCCTGGGAAGCATCATGGCTGCAGCCCGTTCAGAAGGGCTGGGCATTGTGCCGATTGGTGGTATCCGCCGCGATCCTGACGCCATGATCGAACTGCTTAACCTGCCAGAATATACCTTCCCGGTCGCAGGTGTGGTTATCGGCTATGTTGATCAACCCGCGTTTCAGAAGCCACGCCTGCCAATGCAGACTTTCCGCCATGAGGAAAGCTACCATACCGAAGGCCTGGAACAGCAGATTGCCCACTATAACGCCGAGATGGTGCAGCACTGGAAAGATACAGGCCGCGCCGACGGCGAAAGCTGGAGTGACAGCGTGAGTGGCTATTACCAACACATCTATTTCCCCAAAGTCCTGCCTGCATTGCATAAGCAAGGCTTCGGTAGCGACAAATAAGACACCGCTGCCCGGTGCTGATCCGGGCAGCGGCACTGAATGGCGCGACGTTACAGACTAGCACCGTTTCGCCCTTCGTGTTTTGTCCGGTACAAGGCATCATCCGCACGCTTGATCAGTGATTCTGCATGCTCTGGCCCTTCGCCAGCCTCCGTAGCCGCCACCCCCGCACTGAGCGTAACGCACCCCGTTGTGAGCCCCGTTGAGACATGAGGTATAGCCTGTTGTCTGACGGTCTCGACCACACTTAAGGCAACGGTCAACGCATCCCGGGCCGACGTATCGGCCAATACAATCGCAAATTCTTCGCCGCCATAACGGGCCGCGATATCCGTGCGACGTTGGGCAAACGTTTTCAGTATCTGGGCGACCTGCTGTAAGCATTCGTCACCTGACACATGGCCATAAGTATCGTTGTAGCGTTTAAAATAGTCGATATCGAAAAGGATCAGCGACACCGGCCCGCCGCTGCTGCGCGCATGGAGCAGGCTTTTTTTCAGGAATTGATCGAAATAGCGACGATTTGCCAGCCCTGTAAGCCCGTCCGCGTTTGCCAGACTCTTCAGCGACTGATTCGCGGCGGTGAGCTCATCGCGAAGATGCGTCAGTTCAAGTTGATAACGCAGGCTGCGCCTGGCTTCATTCCGGATAAATATCCAGAGCAGAATAATGCCCACCAGCAGCACAAGGCTCAGTAAAACCCCCTGCACGCGGCTTTGCATCCACTCTAAAAAAAGCCGTTTGGTATCAAATCCCGCGGTCACAACTACCGGATAACAGCTGGAGCTGACAAAACCAAATATTCGCTTTTCGCCATCCAGTTCGGCTTTCCACTGGCCGCTTCCGCGCTCGGCGTTGGCTAATAACTGATGGAAAAGTGGACTGGAGGAGAGGTTTTTGCCGATATAGCTGTCTGGCAACGGGCGCGCATACAGCACCGTACTGTCTGCCAGCATAAGCACCAGTAAATCCTGCGGGCCGATAACAAAGTAATCGTAATAATGGCGGAAATAATCAATGCTAATCGTGGCGAGCAGCACACCTTTGAAGCCGCCATAGTCGTCATTAATCCGTAAGGATACCGGGATGACATAGCGTCCCGAGCTGCGGCTGCGGAGCGCGGGACCGACATGCACGCTGCTACGAAGATTATGTTTATGGAAAATAAAATACTCCCGGTCAGCATTGTTATTTCCTTTGGGCATCTCAGTAAGCGAACTGGCTATCCATCGCCCTTGTGAGTCAAAGTAAAACATGTCCTCCAGTTGAGGAAGACGACTTTGTAAGGTGCGCATGATGTTATTGACTTCCGCCACGTCAATATCCGTTCCGGGCTGGGACTGAATAACGCGCTGTACCTCGCGCAGAGAAAGTTCGATTTGCAAGAAGGTATCTTCTGCCTGACGGGCCTGTGCGACAGAGAGATCAATCGCACGCTCCTCGGTTGACCGGACGGTTCTCTGCCAGTCCATGTGCAGCGTCCAGGCATTAACCACAATCACGCCCAGCGTCAGTAAACTACAGGCCAGTGTTATGCTTCTGAGCAGCGGGGAAAGGCGCATCATTGCAGCATCTTTTTTACGACGTAATTCCATGCCGGTTTACCGTTTTTTCGCTATGGGATACCGCAACATATCAGAAATAACATGTTAACAATGACAACCACACAGGCCATTTCTGCCAACTGTGTTTAGTGTAGATGACGGTTACGCTTTCACGCGCATGCTGTGCATGTCAGCGAGAGGAAAGAGAATCTTCTCCGGCGGTGGAAGCATAATGCGGCAGGGCGAGTGAGCTGATTATCAGGTTTCCCCTCTGCCCTCAGAGACAGAGGGGAAAATGCCTTAACGTCGACGACGCCACCACCAAAACAGCCCCCCAATGACCACCAGCACGCCTGCGACCATCGCCCCCCGGACCAGCGGCAGCAGCAGTGAAGGCTCACCGCCCTGACGCAATGCTTTCACGCGCGCCGGAGTGATGCGCACTGCACTGTTGCCGATGTCCTGCATCACGTAGTTCGTGACATCGGCAATTTGTGTGTCATTTAAGGTCTTGGCAAAACTGAGCATGCCCTGCCCTTTTGCAGGCCAGACACCGTCCAGTATGACCATCGCCACGTTATCCGCATTGGGTTTCTCCAGTACCGGATGTTTGGTTAAGGCAGGCAGGCCGTTAAGTCCCTGTCCTTCCAGGTTATGGCAGGATGCGCAGTTATTACGGTAAATCTGCTCGCCGTCCGTCATATCCGATAACATATCAGGTGTATCGTCCCCGGTGACGGGCGTCAGACCGACAGTGGGCTCCTCGCTGTCGGCATCGGCATCCGTGCTGTCGTCTTCGTGATCGACAGCAGGCAACAGGTAGGTCGCGATAGCCGCCCGATCGTCCGGCGTCATCCGCGAAAAACTTTTGTCGATGGCTTCCAGCATCGGACCGGCCGCCGTTGCACCATTATCGGCGTGACCGCTGGCGAGATAGGCTGCCAGCGACTCGCGTGACCACTGATCGTCACTTTGTAACGCAGCAGACGTAATCGCTGGCGCATACCAGGTCCCGAGAGAAGCGCCCTGTAACGATTTATCCGACTCCTCCGCCATCAGGAAATTACGTGGCGTATGGCAGGTGCTGCAGTGGGTTAACCCTTCCACCAGATACGCGCCGCGATTCCATTCAGCAGACTGGCTGGGATCGGGAGTAAAAGGCTTGCCGTCAAGGAACAGAAGATTCCACGCCGCCATGCTGAAGCGGAGATTAAACGGAAACGGCAACGCCGTTTTTTCTGGCTGTGTATCATCTGCTTTTACACCGTACATAAAATAGGCATAAAGCGCGGAGATATCGCTGTCGTTAATCCGGGCATAGGCGGTATACGGCATGGCCGGATAAAGATGGCTGCCATCCGCGCGAATGCCCTTGCGTAAGGCATCGGCAAACTGCTTCTCACTGTAGTGACCAATGCCTGCCGTTTTTGAAGGCGTAATGTTGGTACTGAAGATGATCCCTAACGGGCTGCCAATCGCATGGCCACCGGTAAACGGTGCTTTGCCCTCTTCTGTATGGCAGGCCGCGCAGTCCCCGGCTACGGCAAGGTATTCTCCCCGCTTAATAAGATCGCCCTGGCTTTCGGCATGCGCAGTGGTCTGCATGAGGCTGAGCATAAGGGCAATCGGCACCACCAGGCGCCTCAGTAACTTATCCATGCTGCGTCTCCTGCAAAATTTTATCAGCCGTGCGCAACGCAAGCGCCATCGCGGTCAGTGTGACATTACAGGTTCCGACCGTGGGCATCACGCCAGTGCCCACCATAAACAGGTTTTCATGATCGTGCGCCCGTCCCCAGGCATCCGTGACGCTGGTAGCGGGATCCAGGCCCATCGACAACGTGCCAGTAATATGTTGGCGATTAGAAAATTTGCCGCTTTTACTGTGGCGAATATTGGTCGCGCCCAGCTTTGCGGCAATCGCGTCATAACATTCACGGGTTTTCGCCGTGCCCTTTTGCACATACTCGTCCACATTCCAGTACAGTGCCGGGGTAGGCAGCCCCAGAGCATCTTTGTTACTGCTTAACGTGACGCGGTTGGTGGGATCCGGGAGCTGTTCCAGGGCATTCTTTATGCTGAGACGACGTGCCGCACGGAAGCGAATCTGTTCCTGAAGTTTTTTGCCAAAATAGCCTTCCTCCAGCACTTCTTTCGTTACCGCGGCGACCTGCGAGGCATTGGAAATATCCAGACGGAATGGCGCGTGTTCACGACGGAACTCACCGTCCCTGAACTGCCCGATTGAGCACGGGCTGACGGGGCCGCGTCCGGGCCAGATCTCTTCATCCACATCAAACGTCACGCCAATCGCGGGGTGATCGCAGAGGTTACGGCCCACAGTGTCCCGGGCATTGCCGATGCCCTGTGGGAATCTCTCGCTGGTGGACATCAGCAGCAGCTTAGGCGTTTCAATCGCATTGGCCGCCAGAACAAATGTCTGCGCCGTCACGCGATGGCGGGTTTTATTCCAGTCATAATAGTTTGCGGCCACAATCCGCCCCTGCGCATCGTGCTCAAGTTGATACACGACAGCTTCAGTGATTACCTGTACGCCGCTGTCTTCCGCCTGCTGAGCGGCCAGGCCACCGTGATACTGCGCGTCAATGGGGCACACGGGCATGCAGTTATTGTTTCCACAGCAGGCCGGTCGACCATCGTAACTTCGGCTGTTGCGGCCGGTACTGTCATCCAGTACGGTGAAGTCTGGCGCGAGTCGGGCCGTGACACGTTGCTGCAACCAGGAGGCAGGCACCCGTTCCATCGGAAACGGCTTACTGCGAGGCGAGCCGTTGTCCGGCGATCCGCCGACGCCAGCGATGACTTCGGCTTCATAGTAATAAGGTTCCAGATCCTGATAGCTAATCGGCCAGTCTTTTCCCACGCCATACAGCGAATGTTGCTGAAAATCATTCGGGACAAAGCGCCACAACTGAGCCGCCCAGTGCCAGCTGGTGCCGCCAAAAATACGAATATATTGCGCATTAAATGCCTGAGGTCCCAGTTGCTGCAGGTAATCATTGGGTTCTGGGGTATAGCGCGGTTGGGGTGCCATCGGTGAAAAGGGGTACGGTGACATAAAGTCAGACTTAAAGGCAGAACTGCGGAAGCGCTCCACCAGTTCTCCACGGCTGACCTTAGGTCCGGATTCAAGCAGGATAACGGACTTTCCGGCTTTCGCCAGACGCGTCGCCAGCAACGCGCCATTCACGCCTGCGCCGATAACGACCACATCAGCCGAATTATTCTTCTTCATGGATAACATTACTCTTGAAAAGGGTCACGGTTGGCTCGCCCAACTGCCACAGACGCCATAGGAGAAGCTCGGTGGAACCAGTTTGTCGTTAACGACCCGATTCGCAAGCGTGTTGATATAGGTGATATAGCGCGCATTTTTGCCTTTGCCGACAATGCCGGTATACCAGCTGCTCAGAATCGCCCCGGCCAGTCTGGCGCTCGCCGCCTCAGTTTCAGCAAACTGCAGGCGTGCCTGTTGTAACAGGTCGGGCTGATGCGTTAACAGGTTGCTGAGATGAAAAAGTGCCGCGCTGAAGTTTTTCTGCGTCTGACTGAACGCATCAAACAGCGCGCTGCCTACCGTGTCATTGAGCTCACTCTGTTGTGTCAGTTGCTGTGAAACCAGCATAAACACATCAAGGGCATCTGCCTGCATGTTCGGTTGCGCGGCGTTGAGAGGCGCCAAAGGGAACAGATGGCCGGTCGCACTGGCCACAGCGACAAGCCCAACCATCTTCAGCACGCGCCGGCGTGAATAGTGATTCATCATATTATCCAGTCAAAAAGCTGCCTTTCTCTGGCAGCAAATCCTTCTTAGGCATACGAATAGCGTGTTGCCAGAATGCATCGCGTCCTGGATGCTTTGCCTTACGTCATCGCTAAACTTGACGAAGTGATGACTGCGACGGCCTGCTCTGATTAACTCTATCGACAAGTCAACCACTGTCCTTTACGTTAAGCATGCAAGAAATCTTGTTCCTGTTAGCGGTAAACCCAGCATGATGCTTTGTTATCCTTCACCAGCGCCTGGACAGCGTTATCCTGTTGGCAATCGTTAAACCAGATGGTTATTTGGGTTATGAATATATTAAATGGATAGTAAACAAATTTGATACGAAGCGGTACTGACCGTTGAGACGGGTGAGGTTTGTGAACCTGTTACGTCAGGCTATCCTGCGCGTTGTCCCAGCGGCAAGCTGACCTCTTTATCCAGTCGGTTATTTAGCCGGCCAAACAAGGCTTTATTTTTGTGTGAGAATCCCGGCAGGAAACATGCCAGGCTCAGCAAAATGATCGGGCAGCCGACGCTCGTCCAGAACGCAATTGCCAGCAACACGATGGCGGCACCGCTGATGGATACAACGGATGTTATTAAGACAGGCAGATGCAGCTCAAAAAGTCGACAAACTCACGTGACAGCGTCACAGAAGCAGCAACCGTTGAGGCATTACGCTTCACGTTGCGCCACGGTCACCGGCACTGCCAACTCTGCATAGATCCGTGCAAAAGTTCGGGTTTCCACGCTACGCCTTGCCGCACCGTTTCCCCACATTGTAAAGACCATTACCGCATGAAGCATGGCCTGGAGCGCATGCACGGTGATAATGGCACTAATCGCGAACCCCTAACAGCGGGTAAAGCAAACTGGTGACATTTTCCGCCATGACCCGCAACAGGGTGAGAATCAACTTTTTACTGTGACGTCGCCCCAGCGTTTTCAGGGTTGCAATGGCGGTATGTGGCGCGGTATTCGGTAGTGTCGCTCTGGAAGAACACATGATTTTCTTTTTGTAAACTGTTAAAACTGAGCGTTCGCTCAAGTACCAGAGCATCATAATTGATTGATTGCTCGAAGTTAATTCAGGAGTCAGGATGAAAGCATCAACCCAATCCGCCGGGGAAACACTGAAAGAAAAAATTCTGGCGGGCGCCGTCGCGCTTTTTCTTGAAAAGGGGCTCGAAAAGGCCACCACACGCGAGCTCACCGCGACGCTGGGCATTTCACGCAGTCATATCTATCACTATTTTCCTGACTGGCACACGCTGACCTTAACGGCGCTGGAGCGCTTTATGCAAGGCGAACTCGACGACTTCGCCCGTGAACTGGCCGCGCTGGATCCTGAGCAGCAACTATACTGTTTAATCGAAGGACATATTCCTGATGCGGCGGATTCCGGCTGGCAACTTTATGCTTCAGTGTGGCAGATGGCTGGCCATCACGATGATTATGCCGGACTGGCCGATAAAATTACGGCCGGCTGGGATGCCCTGCTCTGTCGCATTCTTGAGGCTGGCGTCGCACAGGGATACTTTCGGATTGAGGATGTTGCGCGCAGCGCGCGTCAGCTCAACGCCATGCTGAATGGCTATGCCGATCTGCTCAGTATTAAGTCTTCGCCTGAGAGAGTCGAGCAGGTGATGTCTGATATTCATCACTTTGTAAAACTGCTGCGTTAACCGCATCCGCAACAACAGCGTGGCGTTGACGCCCACCGACATTAAAGGAATGTTAAATAGAAGTTATAATTCTATTTACTCTTATCCTTATATTGTTTCATCTCTATGGCGCACGTTTTACATTTTGATGGTTGATTAATCTCAAATTTTATCGCTTATCCGCACCGAAACGGTTGCTAACACACTTTATTTTTACTTAGTAAAACGCATGCGTGATCCGATAAGCGCGTGTTTTTTGGCACTTTATTGATTATCTGTTTTAAGAAAAGTTGCTTACTTAGTGACGAAATTAACGGTAAGCAACTGTTTTATATAACAAATGAATTAATAAAAAGACATAAAATTAATCATTGAGTCCTGTGTTAAAAAACAATATATTGGCCGCGTTTTTAACATGAGTTCTAAATTTTATTCACTTATCCAACTGCAGCGTGATGCCACGCCCGGTTGTAGGAGAGATATGATGACGGATAAAGTCCGTATTGATAGTTTGAATGCGAATACATTAAACGGTAACAATGAGTCTTATCTGGCCCGCCAGGCCGAGTTTGAATCAAATGTTCGAAGTTATCCGCGTAAATTGCCGTTAGCGATCGCAAAAGCTAATGGTGTCTGGATCACAGACGTTGAGAACAAACAGTATCTTGACTGTCTTGCCGGTGCCGGAACGCTTGCGTTGGGTCATAATCATCCTGACGTACTGCAAAGCATCCAAAATGTCATTACCAGCGGCTTGCCGTTACATACTCTCGATCTGACCACGCCATTAAAAGACGCGTTCTCAGAATATTTGCTCTCTCTGTTACCGGGTCAGGGCAAAGAGTACTGCCTGCAGTTCACTGGTCCTTCTGGTGCGGACGCAGTTGAAGCCGCGCTGAAACTGGCGAAAAAACACACGGGCCGTTCAGGCGTGATCAGCTTCTCCGGCGGTTATCATGGCATGACCCACGGTGCGCTTTCAGTGACAGGTAATCTGTCACCGAAAGAAGCCGTGGACGGCATGATGCCGGAAGTGCAGTTCATGCCTTATCCGCACCTTTACCGTTGCCCGCTGGGCATTGGCGGCGAAGCCGGTGTTAAAGCGCTGACCTACTACTTCGAAAACCTGATCAACGACGTTGAAAGTGGCGTACGTAAACCGGCTGCGGTCATCCTGGAAGCCGTTCAGGGTGAAGGCGGCGTCAATCCTGCGCCAGCAGAGTGGCTGCAACGTATCCGTAAAGTCACCCAGGAGCACGGCATTCTGCTGATCCTGGATGAGGTTCAGGCCGGATTTGCCCGTACCGGTAAATTCTTTGCCTTTGAACACGCCGGCATTGAACCCGACATTATCGTTATGTCAAAAGCCGTCGGTGGCGGTTTGCCATTAGCCGTACTGGGTATTAAAAAGCAATTTGATGCCTGGTCGCCTGGCCACCATACCGGTACATTCCGTGGCAACCAACTGGCCATGGCAACCGGTCTGACAACGTTGAAATTGCTGAAAGAAAACAACATCGCTGACAGCGTGGCAGAAAAAGGTGAGTGGCTGAAAGGCAAACTGGCCGAGCTGCAAAAACGTTATCCTGCGATTGGCAACGTCCGTGGTCTGGGTTTGATGATCGGTATCGAAATGGTCAAACCAAACGAAGCACAGGATCACATGGGCTGCTACCCGGCTGATGGCGATCTGTCTGCGCTGGTGCAGAAAAAATGCTTCGAAAATGGTCTGATTCTGGAGCGTGGCGGCCGCCACGGCAGCGTATTACGTCTGCTGCCTTCTCTGCTGATCAACCATGATGAGCTTCAGGTTTTCCTGGATAAGTTTGAAAACGCCCTGCTTGCCGCAGGCGTCGAAGCAGTTTAAGTGGAGTAAGTTCGATGTCACGGTCAAATCCTATTCTGGCGTCCTCGGTGCAAAGCACCGAGGCTTATCAGCAGGCTATCGCTCAAAGCAGCGCGGCCGTTGTTAAGTGGCTGGAACAGCCTGAAATGTATCAGGGCAAAACGGTTGCAGAACTCCGCGAACGCATCAAGCTGGACTTTAATCCAGAAGGCCTGGGTAACCAGGCCGCCATTGAGCGCGCGATTGAGTATTTCCTGAAAGACAGCCTGTCTGTTCATCATCCACAGTGTGTTGCGCATTTACATTGCCCAAGTCTGGTTATCAGCCAGGCCGCTGAAGTACTGATCAACGCCACGAACCAGAGTATGGACTCGTGGGATCAGGCACCTTCTGCCACGCTTATCGAAATGAAGCTGATCGAGTGGTTGCGCGAGCAGGTTGGTTATCAGGCGGGTGATGCAGGCGTCTTTACCAGTGGCGGCACGCAGAGCAATCTGATGGGGCTGATGCTGGCACGCGATGCCTTCTTTGCCCGTCAGGGTCATTCCGTGCAGCAGGACGGCCTGACTGGCGATCTGAAAAAAATCAAAGTTTTCTGTTCGGAAAACGCGCACTTCTCAGTGCAGAAAAATATGGCCCTGCTCGGCTTAGGCTACCAGTCGGTCACGTTGGTGAAATGCGACGAGTTTGCGCGCATGGATATGACGGACCTGGCTCAGAAACTGGCACAGGCCAAAGCCAACAACGAGCAGGTGCTGGCGATTGTCGCGACGGCGGGCACAACGGATGCCGGTGCTATCGATCCGTTACGTGAGATTGTCAGGCTGGCGGCTGAGCAGCACATCTGGGTTCACGTTGATGCGGCCTGGGGCGGCGCGCTGCTGCTGTCCGAGAAATATCGTCACTACCTGGATGGTCTGGAGCTGGTGGATTCCGTTACGCTGGATTTCCATAAACAATTCTTCCAGACAATCAGCTGTGGCGCTTTCCTGTTAAAAGAAGCCCGTCACTATGAGCTGATGCGCTATCAGGCCGCTTACCTGAACTCTGAATTTGATGAGGCACAGGGCGTACCAAACCTGGTATCAAAATCTCTGCAAACCACGCGCCGTTTCGATGCGCTGAAGCTGTGGATGGGACTGGAAGCGCTGGGCCAGAAACAGTATGCCGAAATTATCGATCACGGCGTCACGCTGGCACAGCAGGTTGCGCAGTTTATTGAACAGCAGGATGCGCTGGAGCTGGTGATGAAACCTCAGCTGGCGAGCGTCCTGTTCCGTTATCGCCCACATCAGTCCGCGGGCTGGAGCGATGCTGACATTGCGCTGTTCAACCAGCGCATCGGCGATGCATTGCTGGAATCCGGCCGGGCCAATGTCGGCGTGACCGAGCATAACGGTATGACCTGCCTGAAAATGACGTTGTTGAACCCAACGGTGACCCTGGAGGACATTACTGTCCTGCTGGCACTCCTGGAGAAAACAGCACAGTCATTACTGTAAGCCTTTCTTATTCTGCCTGACTCAGGCCGGTAATTTTTACCGGCCTTATTTATTTGTGAAGACTGTCCGCAAGGCTTAGCGTGTCGGTGGACAATGTCGCCCCACCGCGCCCCTGACTGAACTGACTTGCGCCACGCAGCATCGTGCTGCAGGATAAGACTTTTACAGCATTTACCGGAAAGACCATGACCGCTCACGTCTCTAACGATCCCCTGCACGGTATTACACTTGAAATGCAGGTCAACAGCCTGGTGGCACGATATGGCTGGGCTGAACTGAGCAAGCGTATCAATATCAACTGTTTTAAAAACGATCCCAGTGTAAAGTCCAGCCTGAAGTTTCTTCGCCGGACGCCCTGGGCGCGTGCTGAAGTGGAAGCCCTGTACCTGGCTTCACGGGATGACGCGCAACCGGATTCCGCACCGTCATCCGATGAAGATCCGTGGTCCAGTTGGCGCCGTGATAAAACCTGATGAAGATTGCGCGCACGCTTCAGACGTAAAAAAGCCCGCGTCATCACTGACGCGGGCTTTTTCATATTATGGCATTACAGCGCCATATCGTGCTTCGCTGGTTCAGGTGTTTTATCACTTTTCGCCGCGGGAGCTTCAGCAGGCTTAGTGCCAATGTTAATAACCGGTGGCTTCGTCAGCTGCAGCGTTGCAGCCGTTTCATCCCACACCTGCTGGGTCAGTGCAGGATTGTCGTTCAGTTTCTGACCGTAAGCAGGAACAATTTTACGGATTTTTTCCTGCCATTCCGCAGACTTGAATTGCTCCGGGAACAGTTTCTGCATAACGTTAATCGCAATAGGTGCAGCGGTTGATGCGCCTGGCGATGCGCCCAGCAGTGCAGCAACGGTTTTCTGCTGATCGGTCACGATTTCTGTACCGAGTTTCAGCACGCCACCTTTCTCTGCATCTTTCTTGATGATCTGTACACGTTGACCGGCCTGGATCAGCGTCCAGTCTTCTTTCTTCGCATCAGGATAGTATTCTCTCAGCGCAGCAAAGCGGTCATCATCGCTCAACATGACCTGACCAATCAGGTATTTCACCAGATCGAAGTTATCCAGGCCCACATGGGTCATTGGCATAAAGTTGTGAGTCGTCGTCGAGCTCAGCAAGTCAAACAGCGAACCGTTTTTCAGGAACTTGGTTGAGAACGTGGCGAAAGGTCCAAACAACACGACACGTTTGCCATCGAAGTAGCGTGTGTCAAGATGTGGAACGGACATCGGTGGCGCACCCACAGAAGCCTGACCGTAAACTTTGGCTAAATGACGCTCAGCAATCTGCGGGTTCTTGGTGACCAGGAATGAGCCGCCAACCGGGAAACCTGCATAATTATCCGCTTCGGGAATGCCGGTTTTTTGCAGTAACTTCAGCGCACCGCCGCCCGCGCCGATGAACACATATTTTGCGTCTACCGTGCGTTCGCCGCCATTTTTGGCATCTTTGATGGTCACGTGCCAGGAGTTATCGCTGTTACGTTTGAAGTCAGTGACTTCAGAAGACGTTTCCAGACGGAAATTATCATGTTTCTTCAGGCTACCAATCAACTGACGGGTAATTTCACCGTAGTTAACGTCGGTCCCGACAGGCGTCCAGGTTGCCGCCACTTTTTGTTGAGGGTCGCGACCTTCCATCACCAGAGGTGCCCACTGCGCAATCTGTTTGTGATCGGTGGAGAACTGCATACCCTGGAACAGGACGGTTTTCTGCAACGCCGCGTAGCGCTTAGTCAGATAATCCACATTATCGCCCCATACAAAACTCATATGCGGCGTAGAGTTGATAAATGAACGCGGGTTATTTAACACGCCGTCTTTCACCTGAGAACTCCAGAACTGGCGGGAGATCATGAAGGCTTCGTTAATTTCCAGCGCTTTGGTCACGTCAATTGAACCATCAGCACGCTCAGGCGTGTAGTTCAGTTCCATATTGGCGGAGTGGCCGGTACCGGCATTATTCCAGCCATTCGAGGATTCAAGTGCCACACCATCAAGCTTCTCAACCATGATCTGTTTCCAGCCCGGTTGTAGCTCTTCCAGCAGGGTGCCCAGAGAAGCACTCATGATACCGCCGCCGATCAGCAGAACGTCTGTTTTTTCTGGTGAATTTTCAGCATGGGTGACTGAAGAAACGAGTAACGCTGCAAGCGAAAGTGCAGGTACGAATTTAGTTGATTTAATCATTCGGAATCTACAATTAACGTGGAGAAGTAGTTAAAAAAAGTCCCGAAAGTTTAAAATATTGTTATTGCGTAGTTAATGTGAAAATAGTTAAAAAATTAAAAGCTTCTTTATTTCGATTAATTTAGTTACAAAAGGTTAACTTCATTATCGATATATTTTAACCACACAATAAAGGGGCTTTTTGCAATATACAATGCCCTAAGGCAAATATTTTCAGCGCGCGGTGATGAGAGATGATGCGACAGCTTTTACTCGCAGGAAGGCTAAAACACAAAGAGGAAAGCGCGCCGTTTCAGATAAGATATTACGGATAGTGAGTCTCTCAATGGTGATAAAAGCGGCTCTTTATCACTGACCGGTCAAGGGGATTCTCAGTGACGGATCTGCGCCAGATCATCCGCATTAAGACCCGTCATTTTCATTACCGTCTCGTTATCCAGGCCGTTTTGCAGCATAGTACGGGCAATTTTCAGGGTAGCTTCACGTTCCCCTTCAGAACGACCCGCTTCATGTCCCAGCTGAATGCCCTTTTCGATGCCTTTTTGTTCGAGCTGCTGCGCGATGGTCATTAGTTCGTCTCCATGTTGCGGCACACGTTGTGCCAGTTCTCTGACCAGGGCTTCGGCATCCGAAGTTTCCCCTGTCTGCACAATGTAGTGTATCAATGATATGACTTGTGATGAAGAAAGATAGCCTGCCAGCAATACCGGGACAAGCGTATCCATCAGCTCCGCAAAATCACGCTGATGGATATGCTTCTGGAGCAGTGTCAGCGCGGCCATACTGCGATGACCCGCAATTTCTTCATCAGGAATCACGGTGACATCCACCAGCGGGAAGGGTTCGGCATAGAGTCGGGCAGCCAGTACGGGATCGCTGAATGCATCGAGCCAACGGGTCGATTAGGGATAGGGGCTACGTTTCCCGGTATAGAAGAGGACAGGAATCACCAGCGGCAGACTTTTGTGGCCGGCTTCAAGGTGACGTTGCATGGCCGCCACCGCATACCGCAGTAATCTGAAAGCCGTCAGTTTATCCGGGGAGGACTGATGTTCGATCAGTACATGGATATAGCCCTCCTCGTCTCGTGTCGTTTTCAGACTGTAGAGAACATCACTGAAATACTGGCGAAGGTCGTCTTCCACAAAAGAGCCGGATTCCAGTTTCAATGTATTCAGATCACAAATAGCGCGTAATTCGGCGGGAAGATGCAATTCCATAAAGTCACGTGCAATCTCGGGCTGCGAGAGAAATTGTCGAAACGTTGCATCGTGAGGCATTGGTGTGCCGTTCTTCTTCTTCATCAACCCTGACTCCAGAATAACAAGCTGACATTTCATTGTGGCAATAAGAAGCCTCTGGGGGATAAGCACGGAAAACACGCGCAATGACGCACGATAGCTTTACTTTTGGGGAGCAGCATTGACCTGAATCAGTCCTGCCTGTGTGGTGAGTTTTTTTAAACTGATGATCGCTGGCCATGAAACTGTACTGGTGGTACGACTTCGCGTATGTTGCATCGCGAACCTTACTATTGCTGATACTCACTATGAATGACTCCCGGCCCCACCGTTCGTCTAAAAAACGCCCCATGAAACTCAGCACGCTCTCGTCTCTGATGATGGCTGCTGTGTTGATGACCGTCTTGTTAAGCGTACATCTGCTTTACTATGTGCAGATTGATAACTTCACACGTGCGCATGTGAAAGATAAGGCCCTGGCCGTGGCGCGAACGCTGGCTGACAGCCCGGAAATCCAGCAGGCGCTGACCCAGCCTGATGGCAGCAAAATCATTCAGCCTATCGCCCAGGCAACGCGTAAACGTAATGATTTGCTGTTTGTCGTGGTAACAGATATGCGCGGTATTCGGTTTTCGCATCCGAATCCTGATGTGGTTAACCAACATTTTGTCGGTGAGGATATTAACCCTGCTTTACAGGGTCATGAGAACGTTGCGGTTAATCATGGCGTTCTGGTCGAAGCACTCCGAGTGTTCACACCCGTGTTTAATGCCAGACACCAGCAAATCGGCGTTGTGGCTATTGGCATCTCAGTGAATGACGTTGCCGCGCAAGTCACAAAAAGCCGCTGGAATATCTTCTGGACGGTATTATTAGGCGCGTTGGTCGGCATGCTGGGCATTTTCATTTTAGTAAAACGCCTGAAGCACATTTTGCTGGGGTTAGAGCCGTACGAAATCTCCAGTTTGTTTGAAGAGCGTCAGGCTATCCTGGATTCGATTAAGGAAGGCGTCATTGCCGTCGACGATCAGTCCCGCGTCAGCCTGATCAATCAGGCAGCGTCACAATTATTGAAAGAGACGACGCGTGAAGCCTTTCTGAGTGGCGATCGCGTGCCGGAAAATGCACAAATGCTGACCCATCTGCGTGATGCGTTGCATGAAGGCAAAGCCGCATATGATGAAGAACTTAATGTGCGCGGCAAGATACTGATCAGCAACACCGTACCCGTGCGCAGTCGCAGCAGTATCATTGGCGCGGTGAGCACCTTCAGGGACAAGACAGAGATCAGTCAGCTAATGCAGCGTCTCGACGGCATGGTAAACTATGTGGATGCGCTGCGTGAACGTTCCCATGAATTCATGAACAAACTGCACGTGATTCTTGGGCTGCTGCACATGAAAAACTATGCGCAGATGGAAGAGTACATCCTTAAAACGGCCAATAACTACCAGACCGAAATCGGTTCGCTGTTGCAGAAGATTAAATCACCGGTCATTGCGGGTTTCCTGTTAAGCAAAATTAATCGTGTGACGGATGAAGGCCATCAGCTAATCCTGAGCGAAGCCAGCTACCTGCCAGACAGCGGCAGTGAACAGCAAATTGCCGCATTAATAACGGTGCTGGGTAACTTGATCGAAAACGCCCTTGAGGCGCTTGACCCGGATATGGACGGTGAAATTCACGTCATGCTGCACTACCAAAACGGCTGGTTGTCATGTGAGGTCAGCGACGATGGTCCCGGTATTCCTGCCGATCAGCTGACAACCATTTTCGAACGTGGCGTTTCCACCAAAGGTGAAGATCGTGGCGTTGGACTGTTTTTACTCAAGCAACAAACGGAAAGTCTGGGCGGTAACGTCAGCGTCGAATCCGAGCCAGGCGTGTACACGCAGTTTTTAGTACAGCTTCCGTGGGAAAGAGGAAATATTAACGAATGATCAATGTGTTAGTTGTAGACGATGATGCCATGGTGGCCGAGCTGAACCGATGCTATATCGGTCAGATAGACGGTTTTACCTGTTGTGGCACTGCGTCCACGTTACTGCAAGCCAAAGAACGCCTGTTGCAGACCGATCCGGCCGTTGATCTTATTTTGCTGGATATCTATATGCAGCAGGAAAACGGACTGGATTTGCTGCCGGAGCTGCGCAGCGCCGGTCGTCCGATTGACGTGATTATCATCTCGTCAGCAGCGGATGCGGCAACCATCAAAACCTCGCTGAATTATGGTGTTGTGGATTACCTGATTAAACCGTTTCAGTTTTCGCGCTTTGAAGAAGCATTAACCGGCTGGCGACAAAAAAAACGACTCATGGATAATCATCAGTTTTATCAACAATCTGATGTCGACCAGTTGCTGCACGGCAACCCGGCGAACGCCAACGAGACAAAACGTCTGCCGAAAGGACTGACACCGCAAACACTGCGTACGCTTTGCCTGTGGATTGATGCGCATCCCGGAACGGAATTTTCCACCGATGAGCTGGCAACGGAGGTCAATATTTCTCGTGTATCTTGCCGCAAATACCTGATTTGGCTGGCACAAAGCAATATTCTATTTACGAGCATTCATTACGGTGTGACAGGTCGTCCGGTTTATCGTTACCGTCTCCAGCCTGAGTATCACGCACTTTTACGTCAGTACTGCCAGTGATGTAGCGGAAGCTGTGATCCAGCAATGTAAAATCAAAGTGACGTTGTGACGAGCAGATGATGCGTTTGTCGCGCGTCACGAAGATAGCCTCTATGCCGGGATAGGCTTTCAGATAGTCGCTCCCCTTTTCAATGCCCATGCCATAGATCAGCGTGGTAAAAATATCCCCATCAATTGAGTGATCTGACACGATGGTTACGCTGAGTAGCGCGTTATCCAGCGGATAGCCGGTATGCCTGTCCAGGATATGGTGGTAGCAGACCCCTTCCTGTTCAAAGTAACGTTCGTAAATCCCGGAAGTCACTACGGATTTATTCGTTACGTTAATCACCCCAAGCAGCGCGTCCGAAGCGGCAAAGGGTTTTTTTAAACCAATTGCCCAGCCTTCCTGCGGTGCATCAGGCGGCGCGCCGAGCGTTTGCACATTGCCGCCAAGATTGATGAGCGCGCTGTCCACACCATGCTCATGTAAAAATGCCTGCACCCGATCGGCAATATAGCCCTTGGCAATCGCACCCAGATCAATCTCCATGCCCGCTTGCTTCAGAAAGACCGAACGGTTCGCCGCATCAAGTTCAATGTTCTCAGGATGGGTTAAAGCGAGTTTTGCCTGTATCTCTGCCCGCGCCGGAACGCTTTTCCCCTGAAAGCCGATCTTCCAGCATTTGACCAGCGGTCCGATGGCCAGATTAAAACTACTTTCAGGCAGCAGGCTGACCGCAAGTGCACGCTCGATTAGCGTAAACACGGGCTGGCTGACGCTGACGGGACGCTGACCGGCCGCATGATTAATCGCCATCACTTCGGAGTGCTCACGATTGACGGTAAGCACATTCTCATACTGTTTGATCAAGCGAAAAACCTGACCTGCCAGCGCCTCATTATGCTCATACAGCTTAAGCAGAATGGGCGAGCCCATCAGGACGGCGGAATAGGCGTACACGTGTGAATCAGTTTGCATAAGCGACAGGACTCGGGGAGAAAGAAGAACCGGCATCCGATGTTATACGGATGCCGGATATCACGGCTTAGCGTTTGGCAAAAGCCGCTGCGTTTGCGCCAGCAAGAATACCAAAGATGATGATATCGGCAACCGCGTTTCCACCGATACGGTTTGCACCGTGGATACCACCGACGACCTCACCACAAGCCCAGGCACCGTTAATAACCTGCTTATTGGTGTCCAGTACTGCAGTCGCCGTGTTGATAGTCACGCCGCCCATTGTGTGATGGACGCCGGGCGCGATGCGAATGGCATAGAAAGGCCCTTCGCTTAACGGATGACGCAGCGCGGTTTGACGGCCAAAATCCTCGTCTTTCTGTTTAATCACAAAACCGTTGTAGCGTTGCAGTGTCTCTTCCAGCGTACGGTGTTCCATATTCAGCTTAACCGCCAGCTCTGCTACGCTCGGGGCGCTGATAACAAAGCCTTTCGCAATATATTCATCAGCGGCCTTGTTGTTCATACGGACCTGCTCGTCAAAGATAATCCAGGCACTTTTTTCTGGCAGCGCAATAATCTGCGCCGAAACTTTATCGCGAGTTTCCATTTCGTTGTAGAAGCGCTGGCCTGCCTGGCTTACCAGGATCGCCCCGCCACCGCGAATTGATTCTGAGACCAGGTAAGATGTCGTCTGCTCGACGGTCGGGTGAATCTGAATCTCGCCCATATCGACTGTATCCGCCCCAATTTTTTGCAGCATTGCGATGCCTGCACCGGTAGCGCCTTTATGGTTGGTGGTGACAAAACCATCCAGTTCCGGGCGATATTTCACCACCATTTCCCGGTTAGCACTGAAACCGCCTGTCGCCACAATCACGCTTTTTGCGTTCAGAATACGGCTGTCATTGTATTCATCCACCACTTTCACGCCGCTGACCGCGCCATTTTCAAACAGGATCTCTTCAACTGCGGTTTCAAGCAGCACGTCGATATTACGGCTGTTGATATTTTTCACCAGACCACTAATCAGGAAGCCGCCGACAGCGGAGCGGTCTGCAGGGCGATGCGTACGGTCGATACTCATACCGCCTGTGATAGTGATATCGTTAAGCTCAATGCCGTGATCTGCCAGCCAGTCGATGGCTTCCGGCGCTAAGTCAACAAACTCACGCAACAGCGCGGGATTATTTTTAAATTTACCGCCTTTGAGGGTTTCTTCATAAAACAGCTCCTTGCTGTCCTGAATCCCTTTCAGCTTCTGAAAACGCGTTTCTGCGGCGTTCATCCCGACAGAGGCTTTAATGGTGTTGCCGCCAATGGTCGGCATCTTCTCAATGACCACCACTTTAGCGCCTTCATCGTGGGCCTGAATGGCGGCGGCCAGCCCTGCACCACCACTGCCAACAACCACAACGTCATACTGCTGTGGCGCGTTGGGATTGCCGCCCTCTTCAATGACGTGTGCTTTGTTCGATGTGGTCATTGCGCGTGAGACCGCTTTTTTCAGCGCTTCACTCTGTGTCGTCGCACCGGTAATCGCGTCAACATGTGGGCTGTTTGCCACCAGAATACGATTACGCAGACTTTCAAACGTGGTGGTGAAATCCACATCCAGCGTGTCATCAGGAACCAGGGAAATATCGGTAATACGATCGGTATCCAGCGTAACGTTGATTTTCAGCTTCAGCGCTTCAGCCTCAACTTTCTCCTGATAAACGCCCGCTTTGTATTTACGACCGGTTTCGCTCATGTCACGAATCATGGCGTCAACCAGTGAGAAACGCCACAGAGGCTCGGGGATGAGTAAAGCTTCACGTTTGTTGCTGTCGATATAGAGTTCAAGGTGCTCGTTATTGATGATGCGGTCAGTCCAGTCTGGATAAGCGATGCAGGCTTTACCGACGGCGACCAGGTCATAGCCTTTTTCCAGTGCCTTTTCTGCATCCTCTTTGTTAACCACGCCGCCGACACCTATTACTGGGACCTTCGCCAGGGTTTCTGACCGCATGGCAATAAACTTCTCAATAAGCGGTGTAGGATCGGTGGTATCCACGATGGATGGGCGCATCAACTGCCCGACAGAGAAGTGCACATAATCCAGGCCCCGTGCTGCAAGTTTCTCCAGTAAGTACATTGTGTCGTCAAAGCGGATGCCGGGCACTTCGAGTTCTTCCGGCGAAAAACGATAACCGATGATGAACGAGTTATGCGCAAAGCGCTCGGCCATCTTATGCGTGATGTCCAGCACTTCCAGCGGGAAGCGGGCGCGGTTATCACGACTGCCGCCCCATTTGTCTTCACGCTGATTTGAGTTAGGTGAGTAGAATTGCTGAATCAGATAGGTGTTAGCGCCATGGATTTCTACGCCATCGAAACCCGCTTTGATGGCGCGGTTAACGGCATCACCAAATTTGGTGATCATGGTATCCACTTCTTCTGCCGTTAAGGCGCGGGGCGTCGTTGCCCCTTCACGGGGTGCCGCAATTGCGCTGGGCGCGACAGGGGTTTTACCGCCAATCAGTTCAGGCTCAACCATGCGTCCGCCGTGATAGATTTGAAGAATCGCGGTGGATCCTTTTTCCTTGATGGCGTCAGCGATGCGTTTTAAGCCGGGTATTTTGTTGTCGCTGTCGATGGCGATCGCCCCCGGAAAAGCCGGGCCTTTTGGATCGATAAAGCAGCACTCAACAATCACTGTTCCGATACTGCCCGCACGTGCACGGTAATATTCAACCAACTCGCTGGTCACCGTACCATCATAAAATCCGGTACAGGTTGTCATTGGTGCCATGATCAGACGATTTTTTAAAACTGCACCACGCGGCAAGGTAAGGGGATTAAGAATTGGGGTGAGTGTATTCATTGCGATTAACTCCAAAATATCAAAAACCGGGAATTCTTTCTGGACGTTTTTAATTTAATTTAAGTGGTCCGATGTCATGCTTCTAATATATCAGTTAATTTAGTTTCATAAGATATAATTTTAATTATTTAACTTTTAAATATCTTTAGACTTTTTGTTTTATTGGAGTGATTTCGTGATGTATGGTTATTGTTAATCAATAGTTACCAAAAAGCAATAGTGAAATAGCAGTAAAATAAAATCAGTAAAAACAATAATTTAAAATTGACGCTCTGTGTTTTTTCTTCCTGATGTGGTTGCAAAAAGTATTCAATGCTATCTTACTCACCTGTTCCTCATTGATTATTGTTTAATTTGTTAAAACATAAAAAATACAATTTAACTTGTTTGATCCAGATCAAAATTTTATTTTCCAGAAGTCGCATCATATTCACATGGTTTCTTAAATTTTCTGCATCGCACGAGTAGAAACGTTAAAAGAATATAAAACACCACGGGTTATTCTTATAATGTAGAATAAATAAAATGTCTTGAAGAATTCGCCGGGGCGTTAATCGTATTATCCTTAACTCGTAGAAAAACACTATGAAAACACTCTCAAACATGAAAGAGCCCCCTAAAGCAGCCCCTGCAGCTGCGGGCAAAAAAAATAAAGCACTGATGCTAGCCCTGCCTGTCATCGTCGCAGTGCTTTTATTACTCGTCCCCGTACCGTCCGGTCTTGAACCTTATGCATGGCATTTCTTCGCCATCTTTGTTGGGGTGATTGTAGGCTTGATTTTTGAGCCGCTGCCCGGTGCCGTAATTGGTCTGACAGGCGTCGTAGTGATCGCCCTCTTCAGTCAGTTTTTGCTGTTTAGTCCGACAGAACTGGCCAATCCGACATTTAAACTCGCAACGGAGTCCTTTAAATGGGCCGTCAGCGGCTTTGGTAATTCAACCGTGTGGCTGATCTTTGGCGCATTCATGTTTGCTGCTGGCTACGATAAAACGCAGTTTGGTCGTCGTCTGGCCCTGATTCTGGTGAAATATCTGGGCCGCCGCAGCTTAACATTAGGTTATGCCATCACTTTTGCTGACCTGCTGTTAGCACCCTTTACTCCGTCTAACACCGCGCGCAGTGGCGGTACCATCTACCCGATTATCGCCAACCTGCCACCGCTGTATGGATCTAAACCCAACGATCCCAGCGCGCGCAAAATCGGATCCTACTTAATGTGGGTTGCCATCACGGCGGCCTGTATTACCAGCTCCATGTTCCTGTCTGCACTGGCGCCGAATCTGTTAGCCCTTGCTTTAGTCAAAAGCGTCATTGGCTTCGATATTTCCTGGGGAATGTGGTTTCTTGCCTTTATTCCTTTAGGTCTGCTGCTGATTCTGACCATGCCGCTGCTGGCTTACTGGTTCTATCCACCTGAAGTCAAAGTGAATGATGAGGTGCCACGCTGGGCGATGGCAGAGCTTGAAAAACTGGGTAAACTGACCCGCAATGAAATCCTGTTACTGGTGTTTGTGGTCTGTGCGCTGTTGATGTGGATTTTTGCTACTGCCTGGATCGAACCGGCCATGGCGGCACTGTTAGTAATCATCCTGATGCTGTGGACTGGTGTGCTTAACTGGAATGATATCACCAGCAACGAAGCGGCCTGGAACACTTTTGCCTGGTTTGCCACGCTGGTAGCCCTGGCTGACGGTCTGGCCAGAGTGGGCTTTATCGCCTGGCTGGGTAAAGAAGGAGGAATATTACTGCAAGGCTATGATCCCCAGATCTCGGCGGTCGTGTTGTTAATTGCCTTTTTCCTGCTGCATTACCTGTTCGCCAGTACCACCGCGCACACAACGGCGTTACTGCCTGCCATGTTGACGATTGCCGCCTCGATTCCTGGCATCAATATGCCCGTGTTCTGTCTGATGCTGTGTACCTCTCTGGGCGTGATGGGCATCATCACACCTTACGGTACAGGTCCAAGCCCTATTTATTACGGCAGCGGCTACTTACCCACTAAGGATTACTGGCGACTGGGAACTATCTTCGGCGCTATCTTCCTGATTGCAATGATGCTGATTGCTTATCCCTGGATGGTGTGGATGTTCTGACCGCGCCCTGTGCAATCCAGCGCGTCATACGATAACATGCCATTACTTGCCAGCCTGCGCTTACGGCTGGCAAGCATAATAAACAACGAATTCGCCTGTGATGTTGCTCCTGTCAGCCTGTCTCAAAAGGAGCCAGCACGTCATTAAGTGAGATACCATGTCGAACAAACCTTTTTATTATCAGAACCCCTTCCCTCTTACCCACGAGGATACCGAATACTACCTGCTCAGCCCTGACTATGTTTCCGTTGCTGAATTTGACGGGCAGGAGGTGCTGAAAGTAGAGCCTCAAGCGTTAACCCTACTGGCACAACAGGCTTTTCATGATGCTTCCTTTATGTTGCGCCCGGCCCACCAGCAGCAGGTGGCCTCTATTCTTGATGATCCTGAAGCCAGCGATAACGACAAGTACGTGGCACTCCAGTTCCTGCGCAATTCAGAAATCGCGGCCAAAGGTGTTCTGCCAACCTGCCAGGACACCGGTACAGCCATCATTATGGGGAAAAAAGGTCAGCGCGTGTGGACAGGTGGAGGTGATGAGGCCGCCCTGTCAAAGGGGATCTACAATACCTATATCGAAGACAATCTGCGTTACTCACAGAACGCGGCGCTGGACATGTATAAAGAGGTCAACACCGGGACTAACCTGCCCGCCCAGATCGATCTCTACAGCGTGGATGGTGACGAATACAAATTTCTCTGCATCGCCAAAGGGGGCGGTTCAGCCAACAAAACCTATCTGTACCAGGAAACCAAAGCCCTGCTCAGCCCGGGTAAGCTGAAGAATTATCTTGTCGATAAAATGCGCACCCTGGGCACCGCCGCCTGTCCGCCTTACCATATCGCCTTTGTCATTGGCGGTACCTCCGCTGAAAGCACGCTGAAAACCGTGAAGCTGGCGTCAACGCACTACTACGATGGCTTGCCAACAGAAGGCAACGAGCATGGCCAGGCATTCCGCGATGTTCAGCTGGAACAGGAATTACTGGAAGCCGCACAGCAGTTAGGGCTGGGCGCACAGTTTGGCGGAAAATATTTCGCCCACGATATCCGCGTTATCCGTCTGCCACGTCACGGCGCATCCTGCCCCGTCGGTATGGGCGTCTCCTGCTCCGCTGACCGCAATATCAAAGCCAAAATCAACCGCGACGGTATCTGGATTGAGAAGCTGGAAGCCAATCCTGGGCGCTATATTCCTGAAGCGCTGCGCAAACAGGGTGAAGGCGAGGTGGTGCATATCGATTTGAACCGCCCAATGAATGAGATTCTTGCACAGCTTTCTGAGTATCCGGTGTCCACCCGTCTGTCCCTGACCGGCACCATTATCGTGGCCCGCGATATTGCGCATGCGAAATTGAAAGAACGTATTGATAACGGCGAAGGCCTGCCGCAGTACATCAAGGATCACCCGGTATACTATGCCGGACCGGCAAAAACGCCTGAAGGCTATGCATCGGGTTCACTGGGCCCCACAACAGCAGGCCGCATGGATTCCTATGTTGACCTTCTGCAGGCAAATGGCGGCAGCAAAGTGATGCTGGCAAAAGGCAACCGCAGCCAGCAGGTTACTGATGCCTGTCATAAACACGGCGGGTTTTACCTGGGCAGCATTGGCGGACCCGCGGCAGTTCTGGCGCAACAGAGCATCAAGAGCCTGGAGTGTGTGGAATACGCTGAGTTAGGAATGGAAGCAATCTGGAAAATCGAAGTAGAAAATTTCCCGGCCTTCATTCTGGTCGATGACAAAGGAAATGACTTTTTCCAGCATATCGAACGTGAACACTGCTCGCGCTGTGTAAAATAAGCTGGCAGTAACAGAAAACGGCCCCCTGACAGGGGCCGTTTTTTTTAGCGCTGCAAACGTTGCAGAGCGTGACTGATGCTTTCATCACCTGCGGTCAGTTCAATGATTTTGTGATTCAGTTGCGGTGTTTCAACGAGCGCTACCAGCGTGGCGGCAACGTCTTCACGTGGAACCGCTCCGTAGGGGATGGCGTAACCGGCTCGTACGGTGCCACTACCCGCCATATCCGTTAACGTCCCGGGACGCAGGATTACCCAGTCAAGCTGACTTTCCACCAGACGAACATCCGCCAGCCGCTTCACATGCATGTAGTTCTCGAAGCCTTCAGACGTTTTTTCGCCCCGCGCCGCATCCGGAAAAACCGACACCAGCAAAAAACGGTCAACCCCCGCCTTCTCTGCTGCAGCAACCGCCAGCGCCAGACCCTGACCATCAATAGCATTGGTGAGTTCAATGCCAGCACCACCCGCCCCTGCGCTGAAAATCACCACCTCATGACCGGTCATTTTCTGCGCCAGCGTCTCAACACTGAGTTTCTGAAGATCGCCCATGATCGGTGTCGCGCCCACAACGGTGATGGCTTCGGCCTGCTCCGGTTTACGGTGCAGCGCCGAGACCGCATGCTGTCTGGCGCAAAGCTGTTTCGTCAGGTGGGTACCTACTTTTCCCGCCGCGCCAATGATAAAACACGTTGCCATCGTCCTGGTCCTTATATCACGTCAGTCAGACTACAAGTATAACCCTTAGCGCAGCGACGATGGCCTTCCGCTGACAGGGCCGAATCCCGTTACTGCGGGATGATTTTTTCCCGCTTCAGCTTATCGAACAGCTGGATGAATGAATCCAGCGTGCTGCGGTAGCCGGTAAACCCCGCTTTACGGCTTTTACTCATATCGGTAAAGGCTTCCATTGGACGGCCCAGATCGGCGTCAGTGTGCCACCATGACGCCAGTCGGGTGACGTCGCTCTCGCGCAGGTTTTCGCGCCCGGCAATGGCCTGCCATACGCTGGCAGCGTCCTGCATACGGCCATCGAGCGGCATCATTTTTGCCGGATAAGCAGCGGCTTCAATACCAAAATATTCAGCCAGTTTCGGCCACATCCAGTTCCAGCGGAACACATCACCATTGACAGCGTTAAAATCCTGATTGGCCGCATCTGGACTGGTTGCCGCCCACTCAAGTTGTTCAGCCAGGAGATCCGCATCGGTCATATCCACAACGCCGTTCCACTGTTCAGGTGAGCCCGGGAAGATAAACGGCCTGCCTTTTTCTTTACACAAGGTCGCGTAAACGGCCAGCGTCTGCCCCATGTTCATGGCATTGCCGAGCGCATAGCCAATGATGGTATGGGGACGATGGACACTCCAGCGGTAGCCGTACTTGTCAGCGCCTGCAAAAACCTCATCTTCCTGCGCGTAATAAAAGTTATCAACGGGCTGACGACCTTGTTCTTCACGGAAAGGCGTAACCGGCACCTCACCTTTACCGTAAGCCTCGAACGGCCCCAGATAGTGCTTCAGCCCGGTGACAAGGGCAACATGCGCCCCCTGTAAGCGCTCGCCGAGTGCCTCAATAACATTACGGATCATCCCGCCATTGACGCGGATATTCTCTTTTTCGCTGTCCTGACGCGCCCACACGCTGAAGAATACCGCATCGGGTTTGGTATCTTTCAGGGTAGCGCGCACCGCATCGGGATCGGTCAAATCGGCCGTCAGACTGTGGCAGCCTTGCGGAACAGCGCCGCGACCGCGGGATAATCCGCTGACCTGCCATCCGTCTTTCATTAATCTTTCAGCCAGCGCTCGCCCGATAACCCCGCTGATTCCGACAATCAAAGCCTGTTTTTGCATGTTAATTCTCCTCGTTTTGCGTAATGCTAAGCGTAATAGAGAATTTAATTCCTATTATTGGTAATTATTCACAGCATTCTCAACCTGAGTTCATCAATCATGCACGATCAACGTCTTAAGGATATTGTTCCCTTTGTTGCCAGTGTTGAAAGCGGCAGTTTTACTGCTGCGGCAGCACGTCTGCATGTCACCGGCTCCGCCGTCAGTAAAAGCGTCAGTCGGCTGGAAGCGCGGCTGGGCTCGCGCCTGCTGGAGCGCACAACACGCAGGCTGCAGCTCACCGATGCCGGTAACGCCTATTACCAAACCTGCATACGCATCATGGAGGAGCTTGCTGAAGCTGAGTCAGTTCTGGCAGCACAACGTATTATTCCGTCAGGACGCCTGCGACTCGCTGTGCCGCATACGTATGGTCGCCTGAATGTGATGCCGTTGCTGATTCCGTTTTGCCAGCAGCATCCCGAGCTTGAGCTCAGAGTGAGCTTTTCAGATCGTTTTATTGATCTCTTCGACGAAGGTATTGATGTTGCGGTCAGGATTGGCGGATCCGCCGATTTACCAGCCTCAATGGGCAGTCGCTACCTGGGACGAGAGAGAATGGTGTTTTGTGCATCGCCAGCCTGGCTGGATCGCGAAGGCCGGCCACAGGACGAACAGGCGCTGATGCAACATCGGGTCATTCTTTACGAACGCGCGGATAACACGCCCAAACCCTGGTTATTCCCCCGTGAAGAAGGACATGTCCAGTGGCGAGATATGCCGTTTCGGATGGCATTGGGTGATGTAGATGCGCAACTCCAGGCGGTCATAGCCGGACTTGGCATAGCGCAAATGCCCTCCTGGCTGGTAAACAGTGCCGTAGCTAAAGGCGAACTGGAGATTATCCTGCCACAATTACAGCCTGATGGTCTGGCCCTGAGCGTCATCTGGCCACGCCGTAAGCAACTGCTGCCGAAGGTAGATGCCTTGTTATCCGCACTGACACAGCTGGTGATTCGCTAAGTGATCAAAGATCTCACCTCTGCGGCCGACGGGCGTTCGGCACTGCCAGCGCAGAAACACGCACGGGATGATCTTCTGTCACACACGCTGTGGCCTTTATTGTGGTGTGTCGCTAATTTATTGTGTAGCCGGTGGAACGGATAAGCCTGTAAGGACAAATAAGGTATGGCATTTCAGAGCGCGAACACTTCGGATTATGCACATAGCACGGCGCCACGCGGCACGTTAACACCGGCGGCAGTCTGATGCCTCTCCTGCCCCTTCTGTGCCGCCTGAGTATTCTGGCAGGGATAGCTTTTGCGCTGTCAGGCTGTGCGCGCCAGGATGCGTTGTGGATGGTGACGAACGACGTTTGCAGGGTGAACTACGCGTACACTGGCTATGCTGCCCCCTGCCAGCAAGTCTATCTTGCAAAAGGGGAACAGCAGGGCTTCAGCGTTATTCAAAATCCACGTTATCCGTATCATTTTATTCTGGTGCCCACACTTTTGTTATCTGGTATCGAAAGCCCCTTATTGTCGTATACGACCCGCACAGACTATTTCGGTTATGCGTGGCTGATGCATTATCGCGTAATGGCGGCGTATGGCGGAACGGTGCCGGAAGACAGGCTGGGCATGGCTGTCAATTCCGCCTGGGGGCGCAGCCAGAATCAACTGCATATTCATCTCACCTGCCTGCGGGAAGATGTCTATCGCCAGTTACAGGCTGAACGCCCTTATATTCAGGATGACTGGCATCCCCTGCCAGACAAATTGTTAACGCACACTTATTATGCACGACGCGTCCTGCAGCCCAGTGTGATGGGCATTTATCCTGTTGCATCCGTTGCCCGCGATTTTCATCTGTCTCCGCCTCAGTTGGCGGAATACGGGATTGCCGTTGTTCCTGCCACGTTTTCAGGAAAAAACGGCTTTATCCTGCTGGTGACGCGACGAGGCTGGGATAAAGGGAACCGGGCATCCGTCGAATCGCTTCTGGATAAAAATTGTGAAATTCTGCACGACCCAACACTGCTCCCTCCGCAGGCCTCCCCAGTGGCAACGATGAAGACAGTGCCGCATCAATAAGGGGATGGCACGCTATGGCATAAAGCCTGACCGCTGGCAGCCTCAGTGCCCCTCACACAGTCAGCCAGTCATTAGACTAAATTACACAAAACGTGAATTTTTTCATTTTGTAACTTTAACGTTATGTTACTGAGTATTTTTACTGCCATGATGCATTGCGTTACGCATTGAAATGTGGTCGTTACCCACACCTTCTTATCAGCTACAGGGAAAAGCACATGTCACAACGGTCACTTCAGGCGCTGTGCCTGATGAGTTTTTTTCTGGCCGACGTCAGAGACGGCCTTGGGCCCTTTTTAGGCATTTTTTTGACAGAACGCCACTGGAGCCCGGATGAAATAGGCCTGGTGATGACCTCAGGCGGTATCGCCGGACTGCTCTCAACGTTACCGGCGGGTGTGGTTGCCGACGCCACACGTTACAAACGCTTTATTATCCTGGCGGGTTGTGTCGTCATCACGGTCGCTACCTTACTGCTCTGGTACAGCAATCAGTCATGGACGGCGATTATTTCGCAAATCGTCGCGGGCATCGCTGCCGCCTTCATCGGTCCGACGGTGGCAGGAATAACGCTTGGCCTGACCGGGCAAAAAGGGTTCAACCGTCAGATGGGACGCAACGAAGCCTATAACCATGCGGGTAATACGCTGGCGGCTGTCCTTGCAGGTTTTGCCGCCTGGAAATGGGGGCTGGGTGCGGTGTTCATCCTGATGATGGTCATGGCGGTATTTGCGGCTATCGCCACCCTGGCTATTCGTGCAGACGATATTGACCATGATGTGGCGCGTGGCCTGGACGATAAATCGTCGGATAAACCTACGCTCAGCCTGTGGATACTGGCGCGCAAACCGGCGTTGCTGGTGGCCGGATTGACGCTGCTGCTGTTCCATCTGGCTAACGCTGCGCTGTTGCCCATGCTGAGCATGCGTGTGGCCTCCTCAACCGGACCTGATACGGTGGATCCCGGCCTGTATGCTGCCGCAACGGTCGTAATTTCCCAGTTAGTGATGATCCCTGTCGCGATCTTTGTCTCTAAACGTGTCGATCACATTGGCTATCGCCGTTTAATCATGACCGCACTGTTAATGATGCCACTGCGCGCGGTTATTGCAGCAGAATTTCCGGAGACCTTTTTCGTGGTTCCCGTACAAATCCTGGACGGTATTGCGGCCGGGATACTGGGCGTCGCCGTGCCGGGCTATATCGTGTCGCTGTTGCGCGGCAGTGGGCACGTGAACGCTGGCCAAAGTGTGGTAATGCTGATGCAGGGCGTTGGGGCGTCCATGAGCCCAGCCATGACAGGCCTGATTGTGGCCCGTTACTCTTACAGTATTGCCTTTAGCGCATTAGGCTGCATTGCCCTGGTAGCCTTGATGTTGTGGTGGTTCTCGGGCCGGACGCCCGAGGCGAAGCCTGCCTGATGTGCCCTTCTCTGCCAGCCCTGGCTGGCAGAGAGTCTTCGCGCACCACTTTTAACGGGCTCCCGGGTCACTCTCAGTGCCTTTTCGAAAACATGGCAAAATGTAAATAAAAGTAAAAACTCATTTTCTGCTATCTCATTTATAGGACAGTCTTTTTTCCCAGAGGCTTGCAAAAAATGACATTCATCGACTATGTTTCTACGCTGCGGTTAAGAACGCTCTATCATTAAAGTTACTGGCCTCTTATAGCTTTCACTTCCTTCTCTTCCGTTAACCTCGCTGACTGGCTGCGAAAGCTATAGGTCGTCCCATTTAAGTCGTATGAGGAAAATATGGATACTAACCATTCATCGTCAACCAGGCCAAAAAAGCATTTCTGGAATAAAAGGCCAAAAAAACTCACTGTTGATGATATTACCGTTATTGATAATGACATGCTGAAGCGGGCAGTAGGGGCCGCGGCATTAGGCAATGCCATGGAGTGGTTCGACTTCGGGGTTTACAGCTATCTGGCGGTGATCATCGGTAAGGTTTTCTTTCCCGATGCCAATAACGCGATTCAGCTTATCGCCACCTTTGGTACTTTTGCGGCCGCCTTTTTAGTGCGTCCACTGGGTGGAATGGTCTTTGGTCCACTTGGCGATCGGATTGGACGCCAGAAGGTGTTGGCGATAACGATGATCATGATGTCGATTGGCACATTTTGTATCGGCATTATCCCTTCTTATGCCTCTATCGGGATCATGGCACCCATCCTCTTGTTGGTCGCCCGCCTGGTGCAGGGGTTCTCAACGGGTGGCGAATACGGCGGTGCAGCCACCTTCATCGCAGAATATTCAACAGACAAACGTCGCGGTTTCATGGGTAGCTTCCTGGAGTTTGGAACGCTTGGCGGTTACCTGCTGGGCGCGTGTCTGGTGACGGTCATGACTTCGGTAATCTCGTCCGAGGCGATGATGTCGTGGGGCTGGCGCGTACCCTTTTTTATCGCCGCACCGTTGGGCTTGTTCGGCCTGTATGTGCGTCTGAAACTGGAAGAAACGCCGGCCTTCAAACAGCACATGCAAAAGCAGGAGGAACTGGAGCAAAGCAAACCGCGCCTGAGCCTGTTTAAGATGTTAAGTAAGCATCGTGTCCCGATGATGAAATGTATCGGCCTGGTCCTGTTATTTAACGTGTCGAACTATATGCTGACGTCGTATATGCCCAGCTATCTGACCGGCGTATTGGGTTTACCTGAACTGAGCGGTCTGTTACTGGTCATGGTTGTCATGTTTGTGATGATGCCGCTCACGCTGATGTGGGGCCGCTGGACCGATCGCATTGGGCGCCGCCCGGTGATTGGTTTCGGTGCGGTAGGGCTGATTTTGCTCTCCATCCCCTGCTTTATGTTGATCGGGACACACAATATGTGGGCCGTCTTTGCGGGACTGTTGATTCTGGGCGTGCTCCATACCTGCTTCAGCGGCACAATGCCCTCGACATTACCGGCACTGTTTACCACGGATATTCGTTACAGTGCGCTCGCCATCGGCTTTAATCTGTCTGTATCGTTGTTTGGCGGGACAACCCCGTTACTGACAGCATGGCTGGTCGATACCACGCAGAATACCATGATGCCAGCGTACTATATGATGGTGGCGGGTGTGATTGGATTACTGACGATTCTGACGGTCAGGGAAACCGCCCGTAAGCCGTTAAGCGGTTCATCCCCCGCTGTGGCAACTGAAGCTGAAGCGCATAGCCTGATTAGAAAACTGGATAAAAGCGCAGAACCAGTGCCACCCTCACCAGCCGACGCGAAATAAAGCAAACTCACGAAAAACACCCTGCAAATGCAGGGTGTTTTTTTGATCACATAGCGCGTTAGTCATTGCCGAAACGGGCGACGGTGCTTGCAGCAGCCAGCGCATGCCCTTTAAGTTTACTCAGCAGTTGATCATGCGTTAAACCGGCTTTGAGCGCAGACGGCGGCAGGTCTGTGGCAATAAGCACAAAATTGTAGTGATGAAGCCCAGATCCCACAGGGGGACAAGGACCATAATAGTGCGCCGTACCCGGTGAATTCCTACCGCCGGTATAGCCTTTCCCCTGCGTCAGTTCGCCCTGAGCAAATGCGCTGCGTTCAGCGGCAATGTTGTACGCCACCATATGCGTAACCCCGAGCCCTTTTGCGCCAACAGGATCGGTCATCAGCAAGGCAAAGCTTTTTGTGCCCGCCGGTGTTTCGGACCAGTTGAGTTCAGGAGAAACATTCTGCCCGGTACAGGCTGGTTTACTTTTATCTGCGCCCGCGAACTTCTTATCCAGCACGCCATTATCACTAAAATCTTTTGACTGCAGCGTCAAAGCCAATGCCGCAGGACTCAAACAAATTAATAGCAGAGAAATCAGTTTATTCACCGGGTACTCCTGTGCGAAACCGTATTGAGAGGAGGTAAGCGTGAGGCACGTTGCCGTAAACAGTATATGTCGCAAAGCCTGGCTGTGCAGACGCATGAGGGGCTATGAAAGCGAGGGCTGTCGTCAGCCTGAAGGCTTACGGTAAGCGCGAGCATGCTGTAACATAATCGCCTGAATTTTCGACGATTTCAGCATGAAATCGCCAGCTCACCTTGGCTGCTCTACGGTTTACCTTCTTAGAAAGGCATTGTTTTTTTATTTACACAAAAGGTCTGATACTTGATCTAAGTCACAAAAAACCGCATGATCGTAACAAATCATGAATCAGGGATAAGGGCTCAAATGACACTTTATCAACACATGTTGGTTTTCTACGGCGTGGTTGCTTTTGTTGCCGCGCTCATTACGTTTTTTATCGCCCGCGACAAACTCAGCATTAAATTACTGAGTGCCTTTCTGGTGGGTGCAACCTGGCCGATGAGTTTCCCCGTCGCCCTTATGTTCGCGTTGTTTTAAGGCCTTTCTCCTGCCCGTGCCGGCTGGCTTTTCCTGATCGCTTTTCTCCCGGCCAGACGTTTCCCTGCACAAGCCTGCGTGATATCGCACCTGTTCCGCGCACTCTGCTTTACATACGGACGCCATCCTTTTACAGATGGCGCGCGCCCTGCCTGCCGTAATCGGGGTGCTTTTACCGCGCCGTTGCCCCCTCCTCCTGAGGTTGTTGTTTTGCCAGCGTACGTGCCAGTATCGTTGAATACAGCGGTGTACCGCCGAAATACTGTGCAGAGAGTGTCGCACCGAGACAGGTAATAATCATCGGCAGGATCAACTGATAATTGTTGGTCATCTCCAGTACCAGAATAATCCCGGTGAGCGGTGCCCGAACTGAAGCGGCAAACAAGGCGCCCATGCCTGCTACGGCAAACGTCGCGGCTTCAAGATGATAGGCAGGGAACAGGTTAACGCACAGTTGCCCCACGCAGGTACCCAGTAAGGTGCCCAGCGTCAGCATGGGGGCGAAAATGCCCCCTGGGGCGCCAGAGGCAAAACACAGTAGCGTGACGACCGCCCGCAATAAAAATAAGGACAGTAAGGCAATCGACGTATAGTTTCCTGCGGTAAAGTCGGGGATGAGCGTAATCCCGCCGGTTACGCCCTGGGGCAATATCAGCCCCAGTAAGCCACATAAGCCGCCCAATAACGCCCCACCCAGGACCCAGCGTGATGTCCGTCCCTGATGCAGCCTTTGAAACAGATCCTGAAGGGTAAATATCAGGCGATTAAAAGCGACGCCACAACCACCAAATAAAATCCCCAGCAGTAAATATAACCAGAGCGTCTGGATCGGAGCGTCTTTTAACTGACCAATATTGATAATGGGCTGATTACCGTTCAGCGCAAGAAAAACGATGCTTGACGTACTGACGCCCACAAACACGGCTTTAATGGAGATAAGGCTAAAGCGGAACTGCAGGCGCATTTCTTCAATGATAAACAGAATGCCCGCCAGCGGTGCATTAAAGGCTGCGGCCAGACCTGATGCGGCCCCGGTAGCCAAAATAGTGTGGCGGGATTCAGAGGAGCGCATGCGAAAGATATCGAGGCACATACGCCCGATGTTACCACCAATCTGAACCGTCGGGCCTTCACGACCCAGCACCATGCCAGAACCAATTGCGCCAAGTCCGCCAAAGAATTTAACCGGCAACACGCGCCACCAGCGCACTGGCCTCAGTTCTTCCAGCGCACCTTCGATTTCAGGAATGCCCGAACCGCCTGCTTCCGGCGCAAAGCGCCTGACAAGAAAATAGCCTGTCGCGGCCAGCACGGCGGAAAAAATAAAAGCGTAGCAGCCAAGAAGAAAGACATTATTTTCATGCTGGCTCAGCCAGTTGACCCGCGAATGAATCACCCAGCCAACGGCTTTATCAAACGCCACCGCGGTCAGGCCAGTCAGCACACCCACCAGCGCGGCCATCAGCAGCAACGCGGCCGGTGTTTTGTCTCGACGTATAATATATTGCAACAGACGAAGCCGACGAGGCCGAAAAATCCCGTGTCGGTTTGAAACAGAAGCGCGCATGCCTGACCTCAAATATCCTGCTGAAAACTGACGACCCAAATTAAATCGAGAGGTTAGCGTATTTGAAGCATTATTCCTCGCTTTTATTTATCTCTGGATTTTACTACGTCAGCAACGCCTGCTGTTCTGCCACTCGCCACCCGCGAAGAACATGATTTCAGGATGTGCACGGCAATTTTATCCATAAACCATTGATTTGCGCCTGAAGGGCGCTCATCATCCTGCGCCATCATCGCTTATTCTGGAGTGAAACGTGTGACCACGCTGAGTAATGCCTTGCTGGAAGAGGTTCTTGAACAGGTTCGTCCCTTAATTCATCGCGGTAAGGTAGCCGATTATATTCCGGCACTGGCCGACGTGGCTGCCGATCATTTAGGTATTGCCGTCTGTCTGCGTGACGGCACAGTCTTTCAGGCGGGTGATGCTGAAACGCGCTTTTCCATCCAGTCGATTTCTAAAGTCCTCTCCTTAACTGTTGCACTGACGCGGTATGAGGATGCGGAGATATGGCAACGCGTGGGTAAAGAGCCCTCAGGTCAGCCGTTCAATTCACTGGTTCAGCTTGAACTTGAGCAGGGAAAACCGCGTAATCCTTTTATTAACGCCGGTGCGCTGGTGATCTGTGATTTGCTTGAAACGCGTCTTACAGCACCGCGCCAGCGTATGCTTGAGATCATCCGTCAACTGAGCCAGCAACCTGATATTCAGTACGATCGTCATGTCGCGCGTTCAGAGTTTGAACACTCAGCCCGCAACGCGGCTATCGCCTGGTTAATGAAGTCATTTGGCAATTTTGACAATGACGTGACCAACGTGATGCAGACCTACTTTCACTACTGCTCATTGTCCATGAACTGTATTGAACTGGCCCGCAGTTTTATTTACCTGGCAAACCAGGGAAAAACGCTTGACGGCTCGGCGCTCATAACGTCCCGTCAGGCCCGACAAATCAATGCTTTGATGATCACCAGTGGCATGTACGATGGGGCGGGTGAATTTGCCTGGCGTGTCGGCATGCCCGCAAAATCGGGCGTAGGTGGCGGTATTATTGCCGTGGTCCCGGGCGAAATGAGTATAGCGGTATGGTCACCCGGGCTGGACAGTGCAGGCAACTCGCTGGCAGGCACTGCCGCGCTGGAGTGCCTGACTGACAGGCTGGGCCGCTCAATATTCTGACTCAGCTGACAACATTTACAGGCCGGTTTTGCTCAAAGCCAGCCAGATTGACCATGATGCCTTGCAACAAATTGTGCATACCACTTTTGCTTGCCCAGGCAATATGCGGCGTGACAAGCAGATTCGGCACATCGGCCTGAAGCAGAGGATGATCGGCTGGCGGCGGCTCACTGCTCAGCACATCCAGTGCCGCTCCGGCTATCGTGCCCTGTTGCAATGCCTCCGCCAAATCAGCTTCATGAATCAGACCGCCACGCGCTGTGTTGATCAACAGCGCATGGGGTTGCATCTTATTCAGGGTTTCACTGTTAATCAGATGCCGGGTTTCTTCGCTCAGAGGACAATGCAGCGAGATCACATCGCTTGCGGCCAGCATTTCGTCAAAACTTACATAGCCCTCACGCACCCTGGTGCTGCCCCTGCGTTCGGCAAAGCACACCTTCATGCCGAGCGCCTGTGCCAGCCTGCCCACGGCGATACCAATGTCTCCTTTTCCCACAATGCCTAATGTTGCCCCCGCAATATCCTGAATCGGTGAACGGTGAAAACAAAAATGAGAAGAGGCAGGCCATACTTCACGCGTGAGCGTCGCGTATTCCACTATCTGGCGACGCAACGCAAAAATAAAGGCAATCACGCATTCTGAAACGCTTTGCGTTGAATAGCCGGGGATATTACTCACGACGATTCCACGTTCCCGACACACCGGAATATCAATGCAATCAAAGCCCGTGGCGGTGACGCAGATATAGCGCAGGTCAGGAAGCTGCGCCAGCGTCGCCGCACGCAGCGGGACTTTATTGGTGATGGCAATCGTTGCGCCCTTTAACGCCTCAATAATCTCATTGTCGTGCGTTTCTTCACGAAAACACCAGTCGCTGCACCAGTCAGGTTGAGGAGGAGGGACGGGCAGCGTGCCGCCATCAAGCGTTACGATTTTCATGACGTATCCTTTATCACGTTTTGCGGATGAATAATGTTGCTCAAATGTATGGCAGCAGTAACAGATAAGTTATTCTTAATATCTAATTAAGTGAAGGTGTTCAAAAGGTGCTAATTTTTTGGGGCAAAAAGGCATTTCTTTTAACCCTAAACTCTCTGACGCGTTACACTGCCGCCTCTATCGCGTACCCGACTACCGCCGTTCAGATGATTAACGCCACCCATTATAATCGACAACGTTTTACCGCCTGTCTTGCGATACTGGCGGTGCTGCTGTTGTTCATTGCACCGATGGTATCCAAAAATCTGGCTGAAAATCGTGACGCGATGGCGATGTCCGACATGTCGATGCTGGATCAGCATAACGATATGATCATGGCCGACATGCCGATGGGGGATCACCATAGCGATATGGCCATGGGCGATCACAGCATGATGATGAGTGCCTGTGGTTACTGCGATCTGCTCGTCCATATCCCCTTTATGCTGTGGGTGTTTATTCCGTTCATCTGGTTAATGTGTTTAATTAGCCGGGCCCCACCGACTCCCGATACGTTTTGCCCTCTGTTACCGCGCCACAAGCGGGTTTACCGGCAGCGCGCCCCACCATTGCAAATGCGCGCCTCAGCTTAATGTGATCTTTTCTTCTTCGTCATCCACGAAGAAGAAAAGCCCGGTATTCTCGAAATATGGAATCGCTATGAGTGTTTCACAAGAAATAACATCGCCGCCGCGCGGCACGGTACTGAATGTTTTGCGCCGTTTGCATTTTTACATTGGCCTGTTTATTGCGCCGTTTATTTTTATTGCGGCATTAACCGGCACGCTTTATGTCCTGACGCCACAGATAGAAAACGTAATTTATAAAGATGCGTTAACCGCGGAACCTGTGGGTGCCGCTCAGCCGCTGTCCGCTCAGATTGCTGCGGCGCGGCGATATTTTGGTGATGCGCGGATTTATGCGGTACGGCCTGCGCCCGGCGCTCATGACACCACTCGCGTGCAATTTACGGATGCACAGTCAGGCCCCTCAGAGTCACGCTCTGTTTTCATCGATCCTTATACGCTTCGCGTCAAAGGTGATATGACCGTATACGGCACCAGCGGCGTGTTACCTCTGCGGATGTGGCTTGACCAGATGCATCGTGGACTGCTGCTGGGGGATGTTGGCCGCAACTACAGTGAACTCGCGGCGTCGTGGTTGTGGGTAGCGGCGCTGGGCGGGATCGTGTTGTGGTCTGGTACCCGGCCCCGGCGTCAGGTAAAAACGCGCAAGACGGGTTTTGCACTGACACGATACTGGCATATTACGCTGGGCCTAGTGTTATCTCTGGGGTTGATCTTTTTCTCCGTTACGGGATTGACCTGGTCGCAGTGGGCCGGGAGCAATATTGATAAAATGCGTAGCGATCTTGGCTGGCTGACACCGCAGGTCAGAACGGCGTTAAACGGGGCTGCACCCTCTGCGCCTGCCGATCCCCACGCCGATCATCATCCCGACATGGACGGCATGGTGATGGAGACTTCAATGCCGGGTCATCATGCCAGTATGCCCGCCGTATTCAATCAGCCGGACGCGGACTGGGACAGCGTTGAACACGCCGCGCGCCTGGCCGGTTTACACGCTGCCAAAATTGAGCTGCGCCAGCCCAAAAACCCTGACCAGGCCTGGACGGTCAGTGAGATAGATCGTCGCTGGCCGACGCAGGTCGACTCGGTATCCGTAAATCCGCATGACTTCAGCATTGTTGATCATGTTGAGTTTGCCCGTTTCCCGCTGGTCGCAAAACTTACGCGCTGGGGCGTGGATGCGCATATGGGCGTGCTGTTTGGCTTACCCAATCAGTTGCTTCTCGCGTTCTTTGGTTTTGGTTTGTGCGCCATGATCGTGCTCGGCTACCGCATGTGGTGGATTCGACGCCCGGCACTGCCGCAGGCCAATCCAGTGCAAACGCTGCTCGCGGCCTGGCTGGCGTTACCCCGCTATCTTCAGGGCTCAAGCCTGATTCTCGCCCTGGCTCTGGGTTATGCGTTGCCGCTGATGGGCGTCAGTTTAGTGGTCTTTGTGCTTCTGGATCTGCAACGCTGGCGTAAAGCGCAGCGTGCGGTACGCCAGGTGGTCGCTACGCCGGAAGATCAACAATCGCCGCTGGCGATTGTGCAGTCCCGTTTTGCAGTAAAGCGTAAAGAGATGCGCTATTTCCTGCGCAGTGTCGCCATTCTCGCCATTATTGTCGGAACGGTGATGGCTCGCGCCATGGTGAGTGGTGTAATTGAGCAATACAATATTCCGTTCAGCGACTGGACCGCGATGATGTATATCACGCAGGCCTTGATGATTTTGCTTTATACAACAGTGTTTACAGGCTTAATGTCCATTCCGCTCTGGTACTTCTTCCTGGGTGAAAGCGACGAGCAAGGTAAATAAACAATGACGCCCGCTAAAAGCGGGCGACAGTGCTGTCAGGCATAATAACGTTTTGTCCGTTCAGTGATGATGGATAACATGGGCACGTTGTAGCGCATGTTTAAACTGCCGCACATCCTCGCGTAACCAGTGACGCTGCGTCAAAGGCAGATGCTCCAGCCCCTCAGGCAATGGTACCCCATATAACGCCCCACGATTGCAAAGCGCTCTGACCAGGCTTGTTTGCGAAATACCCAGATAGGTCGCCATTTCGGGTAATGTCATAAACTCTGCATGCATGTTCACCTCCCAACCTGTCGTTAATGCTGCATTTTTGTTCAATTCAGGGCGGTTCTTATTGATCTGCGTCATATACACGCATTAAACAGACGAAAGAGGGAGAAAGTTGCTAAGCTGGAAGTTCTCCTGAAGACAACATGAGAAGACCACGTGCAACGTTATGGATTGATGGTGCTTTTTCTTGTTTCCTGTTGGTCTCATGCTCACACATTTACGATGGGCAAACCTGTTCCGGCCGTTTCTGTCGCAGATAAAGGTGAAATGCAGTTACGCAACGGTCAAATTCACTACCAAACCTGGAACAGTCAGTCACTTACAGGAAAAGCCCGTTTACTTATTCATGTGGCTGGCCGGTTATCGGCTAAAGAGCAGTCCGCAGGCCTCATCAGCGCCATTCAGCAGGCCAGTCTGCCGGAAAAGACCTTTCAGACAACCACCATCGTTAATACCGACGATGCGCTGCCGGGCAGCAGTATTTTTGTGGTTAACAGCATTCGCGCCAGTAAAAAAGCGTCGCCGTGGCAGCAGTTCATCATTGACAGCAGTGGCCTTGCCCGCCATCGCTGGCAGCTTAAACCGGGCGGGGCGGCGGCAATTGTTCTTGACGCACAAGGCAATGTGCAATTTGCCAAAGACACTCCCCTGAGCGCGGATGACATTTCACAGATTATTTCGCTATTACGGGCGCTGACGCGCTGAAGAACGATCCAGGTGATTAAGGCCAGTCCGGCAGAGGGCAGTGACGGAGGTTGATGAATTTCCCCTCTTTTCTTAAAGCTCAACTAGTATTAATTATATGGGTTTAGCCCAATAAAAACTGAAAACCCGAACGGTAAAAAAACGGGTAGCCCTGCCAACGATGCTCTGGCAGTTAAAGTGTCTTTTAAAATGGCATCGCACGTTTTAGCGTTGTCGTAAATGTATCCGTTAATAAGGACAGCCCGAATGACGGTCTGCGCAAAAAAACACGTTCACCTTACTGGCATTTCGGCTGAGCAGTTGCTGGCTGATATCGATAGCCGCCTTGATCAGTTACTGCCGGTTCAGGGTGAGCGGGATTGTGTGGGTGCCGCGATGCGTGAAGGCACGCTGGCACCGGGCAAACGTATTCGTCCGATGCTGCTGTTATTAACAGCGCGCGATCTTGGCTGTGCGATCAGTCACGGGGGATTACTGGATTTAGCCTGCGCGGTTGAAATGGTGCATGCTGCCTCGCTGATTCTGGATGATATGCCCTGCATGGACGATGCGCAGATGCGTCGGGGGCGTCCCACCATTCACACGCAGTACGGTGAACATGTGGCGATTCTGGCGGCGGTCGCTTTACTCAGCAAAGCGTTTGGGGTGATTGCCGAGGCTGAAGGTCTGACGCCGATAGCCAAAACTCGCGCGGTGTCGGAGCTGTCCACTGCGATTGGCATGCAGGGTCTGGTTCAGGGCCAGTTTAAGGACCTCTCGGAAGGCGATAAACCCCGCAGCGCCGATGCCATACTGCTAACCAATCAGTTTAAAACCAGCACGCTGTTTTGCGCGTCAACGCAAATGGCGTCCATTGCGGCCAACGCGTCCTGCGAAGCGCGTGAGAACCTGCATCGTTTCTCGCTCGATCTCGGCCAGGCCTTTCAGTTGCTTGACGATCTTACCGATGGCATGACCGATACCGGCAAAGACATCAATCAGGATGCAGGTAAATCAACGCTGGTCAATTTATTAGGCTCAGGCGCGGTCGAAGAACGCCTGCGACAGCATTTGCGCCTGGCAAGTGAACACCTTTCCGCGGCATGCCAAAACGGCCATTCCACCACCCAACTTTTTATTCAGGCCTGGTTTGACAAAAAACTCGCTGCCGTCAGTTAAGGATGCTGCATGAGCCATTTTGCGGTGATCGCACCGCCCTTTTTCAGCCATGTTCGCGCTCTGCAAAACCTTGCTCAGGAATTAGTGGCCCGCGGTCATCGTGTTACGTTTTTTCAGCAACATGACTGCAAAGCGCTGGTAACGGGCAGCGATATCGGATTCCAGACCGTCGGACTGCAAACGCATCCTCCCGGTTCCTTATCGCACCTGCTGCATCTGGCCGCGCACCCACTCGGACCCTCGATGTTACGACTGATCAATGAAATGGCACGTACCAGCGATATGCTTTGCCGGGAACTGCCCGCCGCTTTTCATGCGTTGCAGATAGAGGGCGTGATCGTTGATCAAATGGAGCCGGCAGGTGCAGTAGTCGCAGAAGCGTCAGGTCTGCCGTTTGTTTCGGTGGCCTGCGCGCTGCCGCTCAACCGCGAACCGGGTTTGCCTCTGGCGGTGATGCCTTTCGAGTACGGCACCAGCGATGCGGCTCGGGAACGCTATACCACCAGCGAAAAAATTTATGACTGGCTGATGCGACGTCACGATCGTGTGATCGCGCATCATGCATGCAGAATGGGTTTAGCCCCGCGTGAAAAACTGCATCATTGTTTTTCTCCACTGGCACAAATCAGCCAGTTGATCCCCGAACTGGATTTTCCCCGCAAAGCGCTGCCCGACTGCTTTCATGCAGTGGGACCGTTACGGCAACCCCAAGGGACGCCGGGGTCAGCAACTTCTTATTTTCCGTCCCCGGACAAACCCCGTATTTTTGCCTCGCTGGGCACCCTGCAGGGGCATCGTTATGGCCTGTTCAGGACCATCGCCAAAGCCTGCGAAGAGGTGGATGCGCAGTTACTGTTGGCACACTGTGGCGGCCTCTCAGCCACGCAGGCAGGTGAACTGGCCCGGGGCTGGGACATTCAGGTTGTGGATTTTGCCGATCAATCCGCAGCACTTTCACAGGCACAGTTGGCAATCACACATGGTGGGATGAATACGGTACTTGACGCTATTGCTTCCCGCACACCGCTACTGGCGCTGCCGCTGGCATTTGATCAACCTGGCGTGGCATCACGAATTGTTTATCATGGCATCGGCAAGCGTGCGTCTCGGTTTACCACCAGCCATGCGCTGGCGCGGCAGATTCGATCGCTGCTGACTAACACCGATTACCCGCAGCGTATGACAAAAATTCAGGCCGCATTGCGTCTGGCAGGCGGCACACCAGCCGCCGCCGATATTGTTGAACAGGCGATGCGGACCTGTCAGCCAGTACTCAGTGGGCAGGATTATGCAACCGCACTATGATCTCATTCTGGTCGGTGCCGGTCTGGCTAACGGCCTTATCGCGCTCCGGCTTCAGCAACAGCATCCGGATATGCGGATCTTGCTTATTGAGGCGGGTCCTGAGGCGGGAGGGAACCATACCTGGTCCTTTCACGAAGAGGATTTAACGCTGAACCAGCATCGCTGGATAGCGCCGCTTGTGGTCCATCACTGGCCCGACTACCAGGTTCGTTTCCCCCAACGCCGTCGCCATGTGAACAGTGGCTACTACTGCGTGACCTCCCGGCATTTCGCCGGGATACTCCGGCAACAGTTTGGACAACATTTATGGCTGCATACCGCGGTTTCAGCCGTTCATGCTGAATCGGTCCAGTTAGCGGATGGCCGGATTATTCATGCCAGTACAGTGATCGACGGACGGGGTTACACGCCTGATTCTGCACTACGCGTAGGATTCCAGGCATTTATCGGTCAGGAGTGGCAACTGAGCGCGCCGCATGGTTTATCGTCACCGATTATCATGGATGCGACGGTCGATCAGCAAAATGGCTACCGCTTTGTTTATACCCTGCCGCTTTCCGCAACTGCACTGCTGATCGAAGACACACACTACATTGACAAGGCTAATCTTCAGGCCGAACGGGCGCGTCAGAACATTCGCGATTATGCTGCGCGACAGGGTTGGCCGTTACAGACGTTGCTGCGGGAAGAACAGGGTGCATTGCCCATTACGTTAACGGGCGATAATCGTCAGTTTTGGCAACAGCAACCACAAGCCTGTAGCGGATTACGCGCCGGGCTGTTTCATCCGACAACCGGCTACTCCCTACCGCTCGCGGTGGCACTCGCCGATCGTCTCAGCGCGCTGGATGTGTTTACCTCTTACTCTGTTCACCAGACGATTGCTCACTTCGCCCAGCAACGTTGGCAGCAACAGGGGTTTTTCCGCATGCTGAATCGCATGTTGTTTTTAGCCGGACCGGCCGAGTCACGCTGGCGTGTGATGCAGCGTTTCTATGGCTTACCCGAGGATTTGATTGCCCGCTTTTATGCGGGAAAACTCACCGTGATCGATCGGCTACGCATTCTGAGCGGCAAGCCGCCCGTTCCCGTTTTCGCGGCATTGCAGGCAATTATGACGACTCATCGTTGAAGAGCGACTACATGAAACCAACTACGGTAATTGGTGCGGGCTTTGGTGGCCTGGCACTGGCAATTCGTTTACAGGCCGCAGGTATTCCTGTTTTGCTGCTTGAGCAGCGCGACAAGCCGGGTGGCCGGGCTTATGTTTATCAGGAGCAGGGCTTTACTTTTGATGCAGGCCCTACCGTTATCACCGATCCCAGCGCGATTGAAGAACTGTTTGCTCTGGCCGGTAAACAGCTTAAGGATTACGTCGAGCTGTTGCCGGTCACGCCGTTTTATCGCCTGTGCTGGGAGTCCGGCAAGGTCTTCAATTACGATAACGACCAGGCCCAGTTAGAAGCGCAGATACAGCAGTTTAATCCGCGCGATGTTGCGGGTTATCGAGCGTTCCTTGACTATTCGCGTGCCGTATTCAATGAGGGCTATCTGAAGCTCGGCACTGTGCCTTTTTTATCGTTCAAAGACATGCTTCGGGCCGCACCCCAGCTGGCAAAGCTGCAGGCCTGGCGCAGCGTTTACAGTAAAGTTGCCGGCTACATTGAGGATGAGCATCTTCGGCAGGCGTTTTCTTTTCACTCGCTCTTAGTGGGGGGGAATCCGTTTGCAACCTCGTCCATTTATACGCTGATTCACGCGTTAGAACGGGAATGGGGCGTCTGGTTTCCACGCGGTGGAACCGGTGCGCTGGTCAATGGCATGATCAAGCTGTTTCAGGATCTGGGCGGCGAAGTCGTGCTTAACGCCCCGGTCAGTCATATGGAAACCGTTGGGGACAAGATTCAGGCCGTGCAGTTGGAAGACGGCAGACGGTTTGAAACCTGCGCGGTGGCGTCGAACGCTGATGTTGTACATACCTATCGCGATCTGCTGTCTCAGCATCCCGCAGCCGCTAAGCAGGCGAAAAAACTGCAATCCAAGCGTATGAGTAACTCACTGTTTGTACTCTATTTTGGTCTCAACCATCATCACGATCAACTCGCCCATCATACCGTCTGTTTTGGGCCACGCTACCGTGAACTGATTCACGAAATTTTTAACCATGATGGTCTGGCTGAGGATTTTTCGCTTTATTTACACGCACCTTGTGTCACGGATCCGTCACTGGCACCGGAAGGGTGCGGCAGCTATTATGTGCTGGCGCCTGTTCCACACTTAGGCACGGCGAACCTCGACTGGGCGGTAGAAGGACCCCGACTGCGCGATCGTATTTTTGACTACCTTGAGCAACATTACATGCCTGGCTTGCGAAGCCAGTTGGTGACGCACCGTATGTTTACGCCGTTCGATTTCCGCGACGAGCTCAATGCCTGGCAAGGTTCGGCCTTCTCGGTTGAACCTATTCTGACCCAGAGCGCCTGGTTCCGACCACATAACCGCGATAAGCACATCGATAATCTTTATCTGGTTGGCGCAGGCACCCATCCCGGCGCGGGCATTCCCGGCGTAATCGGCTCGGCGAAGGCGACGGCAGGCTTAATGCTGGAGGACCTGATTTGACGAATACGTCATTACTGAATCATGCCGTCGAAACCATGGCGGTTGGCTCGAAAAGCTTTGCGACTGCATCGACGCTTTTCGACGCCAAAACCCGTCGCAGCGTGCTGATGCTTTACGCATGGTGCCGCCACTGCGACGACGTCATTGACGATCAAACACTGGGCTTTCATGCCGACCAGCCCTCTTCGCAGATGCCTGAGCAGCGCCTGCAGCAGCTTGAAATGAAAACGCGTCAGGCCTACGCCGGTTCGCAAATGCACGAGCCCGCTTTTGCCGCGTTTCAGGAAGTCGCGATGGCGCATGATATCGCTCCCGCCTACGCGTTCGACCATCTGGAAGGTTTTGCCATGGATGTGCGCGAAACGCGCTACCTGACACTGGACGATACGCTGCGTTATTGCTATCACGTCGCCGGTGTTGTGGGCCTGATGATGGCGCAAATTATGGGCGTTCGCGATAACGCCACGCTCGATCGCGCCTGCGATCTCGGGCTGGCTTTCCAGCTGACCAACATTGCGCGTGATATTGTCGACGATGCTCAGGTGGGCCGCTGTTATCTGCCTGAAAGCTGGCTGGAACAGGAAGGACTGACGAAAGCGAATTATGCTGCGCCAGAAAACCGGCAGGCCTTAAGCCGTATCGCCGGGCGACTGGTACGGGAAGCGGAACCCTATTACGTATCATCAATGGCCGGTCTGGCACAATTACCCTTACGCTCGGCCTGGGCCATCGCGACAGCGAAGCAGGTGTACCGTAAAATTGGCGTGAAAGTTGAACAGGCCGGTAAGCAGGCCTGGGATCATCGCCAGTCCACGTCCACCGCCGAAAAATTAACGCTTTTGCTGACGGCATCCGGTCAGACAGTTACTTCCCGGATGAAGACGTATCCACCCCGTCCTGCTCATCTCTGGCAGCGCCCGATCTAGCCGCATGCCTTTCTCTCAGCGTCGCCTGAAGTTTAGATAACGGTGGCGCGTACAGAAAACCAAAGGACACGCAGCCCTCTTTTCCCCTTACAGCATGATGCATACGGTGGGCCATGTATAACCGTTTCAGGTAGCCTTTGCGCGGTATGTAGCGGAACGGCCAGCGCTGGTGTACCAGTCCGTCGTGGACCATAAAATACAGTAAGCCATAAGCGGTCATGCCTGCGCCAATCCACTGGAGCGGCCAGATTCCTGTACTGCCGAAGTAAATCAGGGCAATCGACACAATGGCGAATACCACGGCATAGAGATCGTTAACTTCAAATGCGCCTTTACGCGGTTCATGATGTGAAAGATGCCAGCCCCAACCCCAGCCGTGCATGATGTATTTATGTGCCAGTGCAGCAACCACTTCCATGCCGACCACGGTGATAAACACGATCAGGGCATTCCAAATCCACAACATAATCTCTCCAGTACAGACGTCCGGCATCAAGCGTGAGGAGTTAATTTTAACAGAGATTAGCCCGTCTACTTACGGGAAAGAGAAAAGGCGCGCCAGAAAGGCGCGCCTGGCATCAGAAATCCGCCTTCAGAACCACGCGGTAATTGGCTTTACCCGCGCGTACGTGCGCCAGCGCATCGTTAATTTTGGACATTGGAAAGTACTCTACCGTCGGGGCGATATCCGCACGACCGGCCAGCTTCAGCAGTGAACGTAACTGAGCCGGAGAGCCCGTTGACGAGCCAGTAACGGCACGGTCACCCAGAATCAGACTAAAAGCCGGGACATCGAAAGGTTTCAGCACCGCGCCGACCGTATGGAACTTGCCGCGAGGAGCCAGTGCCGCAAAGTACGGCTGCCAGTCGAGATCGACCGCGACAGTGCTGATAATCAGATCGAACTGACCGGCCAGCGCTTTCAGCGCCTCGGGATCGCGACTGTTCACCACATGGTCTGCCCCCATGTCGAGGATAGCCTGCTTTTTGCTTTCAGATGAACTGAACGCCGTTACTTCCGCCCCCATGGCATGCAGGATTTTAATGGCGATATGACCCAGTCCACCAATTCCGATCACACCAACCCGGCTCATCGCCGTGATGTTGTGCATCAGCAGAGGCTTAAATACCGTGATACCGCCGCAGAGCAGTGGGCCTGCCGTGGCAGGATCCAGTTTTTCCGGCAGCGGAATAACCCATTGCCAGTTAGCACGCAGCTTCTCAGCGAAACCGCCGTGGTTGCCGATGGTCGTCGTCGTACCCTGTGCACAGTTAACGTGATCGCCACTGATGCAGGGATCGCAGTGCTGGCAGCTCTTGGCCGTCCAGCCAATGCCCACGCGCTGACCAACTTTCAGCCCTTTATTTTTTGCACTGTCGCCCAGTGCGGCTACGCGTCCGATGACCTCATGGCCAGCAACCACGGGATAAGCCGAAATTCCCCACTCGTTATCGATCATCGACAGGTCGGAGTGACAGACACCACAATACTCAACCTCGACTTCAACATCTTCAGCGTCCAACGGGCCGGGATCATAGTCGTAACGCTCCAGCGCTTGTCCCGCCTGCATGGCTGCGTAACTCTTAATTGTCATTCTGTACCTCTTTTAACGCGTTGATTTGGCAGTCAGCGTATTCGCAACGGTCACGAACTGACCACCGCCAAGATGATGTAATGTATGGAGCGCGGGATCCACGGCCTCGAAATGCCAGCGGCCGTCATAAAATACCCGGCTGTCAGCCGCCGCAGTGATCACCTCACCAAACAGCGTGTCATAGGCCTGTTGCGCTTCCGTTTCAGGCAGCAGACGGCACTCCATCCACGCGACACAGCTCTCTTCCAGCAACGGCACGCCATAGTGCGGACTTTCGTGTGCCTGAATAGCGAAGTCGGCAAACTTGTCCTGATCGCGCCCGGACGTGCTGCCCACCGCATAAGCCATATCCACAAAACCCGCCGCCGGTACACAAATGCCAAATGCCCCGCTGGCTTCAATGATCTCACGTGACAATGTGGATTTATCCACAACGATAGCCATTCTTGCTGGTGTGAACTCAACGGGTACCGACCAGGCTGCGGCCATGATGTTGCGGCGCTTTGACTGACTGTCGCGACTGGTAATTAACACCGTGGGACCGTGATTAAGCAGACGGCTTGCGTGTTCCAGCGCTACCGGACGAAAATGCGACATGCAGTGTTCCTCAGACCTGAACCAGGCATAAATGACGCGACTGAACCCCAATATCAGGGAATAAAGCGCGTTACCTTAGCGGCTTTTATTTCGCTTCAGTTTGCCGCTTTGTGCCTTAACGTTAAAAATAATGTTTAATATCATGATTTAACATTGATGAAATCTGATAGTGCTGGCCTTTAAAGCGAAACCGCCGGATAGCTAATTCTAGTTTGGTTTGGTTTGATGTGGGAGAAATGAGATTAATCCTTATCGGTTTAAAATAAGGTCTGCACTGGCAGAACCTGGCTAAGTTTGTCACAGTCATTGAAGCCAACTTTCATGCTTTACAACAGGAGCCGCTATGAACAATGAAACACTACGGGCAGAACCGCTTACCTGGGGTCATGGGCCTCATCTTTTTGAAGTTTTTATCGAGCCCACCTGCCCTTTCTCCGTTCGGGCTTTCAATAAGCTGGATGCGCTCCTGAGCCTGGTCGGAGAAGATAAGATGACGCTTAAAGTCCATCTTCAGTCCCAGCCCTGGCATATGTATTCCGGGGTTATTGTGCGCTATATTCTTGCCGCCTCAGTACAAGGTAAAGCGGCGGCTAAAGCCGTCCTCCAGGCGGTGGCCGATCACCGCGAAGCGTTTGAGTTCACTGACCACTGCCGTGGTCCTAACATGGACACCACGCCTAACCAACTCCTGGCACGGCTCAGGGATTACAGCGGCATTGATGCTTATGCGGCTTTCGATCGCCCTGACTTACAAAATCTGGTGAAATGGCACTGTAAGTATGCCCGTCAGAACGGGATTCATGTTTCGCCAACCTTCATGATTAATGGTCTGGTCCAGCCCGATATCGGCAGCGGCGATTCGGTTGAACAGTGGGCAGAACGCCTTCTGGCCTGATATTCCCCTGCGATGCACACAAACTGAGTGGATAACCCATAAACGGACGTAATATTCCCATGACAATGAATGTGGAACAAATAAAGGCTAAATATCCTGGCGCACTGTCGTGGTCATTTGGCGATTCACCTGAGCTGGCGAATGAACTGGCGACCCTGGTCCTGACCGGGAAGAAAATTGCCACCTGCAGCTCGTTGCAGGGCTGGTACGATGACGACGTCAGGCCGCTGCCTGGCGGTTACAACATTATTTTAGATGGCGAGAAAAAACCGCTGTGCGTCGTCAGAACGACCGGGCTTTTTCTGACGCGCTTTGATCGCGTCACGCCGGAAATGGCCATGATGGAAGGAGAAGGCGACCTGAGTCTTGAATACTGGCAGCGTGAACATCAACGCTTCTTCCAGCGCAACGGCGGATTCAGTCCCGAAATGGAGCTGATCTTTGAAACCTTCCAGCTGGTGGAAGTCATCTGACAAACCGCCCGTTCGCGCCCGTATTACATCCGAACGGGCGTTTTCATTCCGGGGCAGCAGGCCGAATCAACGGTGCAGCGCCATTGACCATCGCTGTCCCGGCGAAACAAATAGGTGGCGCGCCGGGTCGTTTCAACATGGTTTTCCTGCTGACAGGGATAACGCAGCACGGTTTCCATGATCACCAGCGCCGTTTTCCCCCTCTCAATGACCGCCATTCGGCCCTGCTCAACCACCCGCTTATCCTGAACAATGGCCTTGCGCGTTACCCTCATTCCCGGCTTTACCACCAGGCTGGCACCCTCTGCATAGTGCTGCATCAATGCGTCGTAATCACGGGAAGTCATCGCCCTGTCGCATCGTCTGATAACCTGTAAAACAGGTAGCTCATTCATCAGCTCTTCCGCACGCATTGCGGGTATGTTAAGTATATGCTTACCGATGTTAAAAGGAGTTAATCATGTTTAGTCATATGGTTGTTGGTACAGACGATATTGAGCAGGCAAAAAAATTCTATGACGCCATTTTTGCCGTAATAGCGTGTGAAGAGCAGGGAATTGATGCCATAGGCCGCCCTTTTTATTCGAAAAATAACCAGCGTTTTATTGTCACTAAGCCCATTAATGGTCAACCGGCCACCTTTGCCAATGGCGGAACCATTGGCTTTGCGATGCCCTCATCTGACGCCGTCTTCCGCTGGCATCAGCAGGGTCTCGAAAACGGCGGAACCTCGGCTGAATCCCCACCGCATATCAGAGAAACCGATGGTCGCTGTGTCGCTTATCTCAGAGATCCCACCGGTAACAAGCTGTGTGCTTTTTACAATCCGTCATAGTGTATGACCGGTTCTGTACACGCAGCGAAAAAGCCTTGTAAACGGAGAGCCGTTGGATATTAATCTCGCTGGCTTTCTGCCTGCACTGTTGCCGATTGCGCTGTCACCTGGGGCGAGTTTCACTCTGGCGATGAACAGTGCACTTACATCAGGCTACAGAGGCTTGTTTAAAACACTGTTCGGCACTGCGCTGGGTATTTACACGCACGCGCTGCTGATTGGACTGGGGCTGTCGACGGCGCTGGTGGCGTCATCCACACTGTTCACCTGGTTAAAAATCGTGGGGGGCGTTTATTTACTGTGGCTTGGCGGACTGCTGTTTATCACCGGGATAAAGACAAAAACCTTTACGCTGAACGCTATGGACAGCGCGGTGACGATAAAAGGCGCCTGGCTGGCCAACGTCATTAACCCTAAAGCTATCCTGTTCTACCTGACGGTGGTTTCCCAGTTTACAGGCGACAGAACCGATTTGGCTGCCTTCCTGAGCCTGGCCACCGTACACATTGTAGTGATGTGTCTCTGGCTCACGCTTATCAGCCAGCTACTGGTTTTTTCAGCGCAAAGCGTGAATCCCGTTGTTCTGAAACGCTATGTAAACATGGCAGGGGGCCTTTTGCTGATAGTGATTGCCGTACACAACCTGGTATCCTGATCGTCAGCTCAACGCGGTCATCATAACTTTCATTCATATCGGAAGGCAGAGGGAAACAGATGGTAGCCGTTCAGCAATGGTATAAAGACGATTATCTGATCACGACAGATCGCGCAAGGATGGATATTGAGGCGATTCATCGCTATCTCACCCGCTCAACATGGGCAGCCGGTATTGATGGAGAAACCGTGGCCCTGTCGGTAGAGAACAGCTTAAATTTTGGCCTTTTTCATCATCAACAGCAGATCGGATTTGCCCGCTTTGTTACTGATTACGCCACCTTTGCCTATTTATGTGATGTCTACGTGCTGGAAGAGTATCAGGGCGCAGGTCTGGGAGGTTGGCTGATTACCTGCTGTCAGTCCCATCCCATCGTGGATAAACTTCGCAGGATGCTACTGTTCACCTCAACCGCGCCATGGCTATATAAAAAGTTCGGTTACGAGCCCGTCAACCGGCCCGATTACGCCTGGACGATTACCCGACCCGATATCTATCAGGCCCGTCGTTCAGACCGGGCCTGATAAGCCTGCTTTTCCGTCAGATTTAGCGGTCGGCGATGATGGCCAGCCGCTCACAGCCACGCGCCTCCAGTGCCTGCGCGGCCTGAGCGGCACGCATGCCGCTGGCGCAGACCAGAACAATGCGCTTATCCGCGGGCGGTTGCCAGCAGGCAATATCCTGTGGCAGTAGCCTCTCAGCATTCGTGCTGACGCTCACGGGGGCTTCATCCATCCCACGTAGCTCCACCACGCAGTCGTCTGGCGTCAACAAGGCAGGATCAATAAACGGAATCCCGGGTTTTTCCGGTTCCGGTGCCGCATCAAAGCGGAACTGACGCAGTTGCCATGACACAAAATCACAGTTAATCATGCACCCTAACGGTGACGGCGACAGCGTTAGCAGTATGCTGAGCGCCATCTGAGCCTGCATGGCGCCTAAGGTGGCGACCGCCGGGCCTAAAACCCCCGCAGTGTTGCAGTTGCCTGATGCTTTGGGTAAACGGGGAAACAGCGCGCGATAGCTGGGCGCTCCGCCGCAGAATCCGCCAACATAGCCTTGTCTTCCCAGCACTGAGGCACTCACCAGGGGAATTCGTCGGGCATAGCAGTTGTCGGAGAGCAGATAGGTCACTGCAAAATTGTCTGCGGCGTCAATGACCAAATCAATCCCTGTCATTGCCGTATCGATAATGCTGGCACGCAGGGCATCAACATGCGGCTCGATGAGTATGTCAGGATTGCGTTGCGCCAGCGCACGCTGCGCGCAGAAAACCTTGGGCTCGCCAATGTCGGCAACGGTAAACAACGTCTGGCGATGCAAATTATGCAGCGTCACGACATCATGATCATACAGCCGGATATAGCCCACGCCGGCACCTGCGAGCAGGGGCAACAGGGTTGACGCGAGTCCACCCGCGCCCACGACCAGAACGCGGGCTGCAGCCAGCGCCTGCTGCCCCTCATCCCCGACTTCGGGCAACATAGTCTGTCGTTGATATCGCGACATTTTCGCTCCTTAACTGAACTGCGCCAGACCAAAAACGGGCGTGGAGGCGACCGCCATATCCCGACGTTCCATCATGCCGGCCAACCGCGCCTGATGTCCTGACTGAATGGCACTGGCAAACGCTCCCGCCATGCGTACCGGATCGTGGGATTTCGCGACGGCGGTATTCAGCAACACGGCATCAAAGCCCAGCTCCATCGCCTGCGCCGCCTGGCTGGGAGCACCGATCCCTGCGTCAATGATCAGCGGAACGTCTTTAAACCAGGCACGCATGGTGCGTAAACCGTCAATATTGCGTAGCCCCTGCCCCGAGCCAATGGGCGCGCCCCAGGGCATCAGCACCTGACAGCCCGCTTCCAGCAGTTTTTCGCCCACAATCAGATCTTCTGTGGTGTAAGGAAAAACATGAAAACCTTCGGCACATAAAATACGGGCGGCCTCCACCAGGGCGAATGGATCCGGTTGCAGGGTATCCGCGTGCCCGATCACTTCCAGTTTGATCCATGGCGTGGCAAACAGTTCGCGCGCCATATGCGCCGTCGTGACGGCTTCCCTGACGGTATGGCAACTCGCTGTATTGGGTAACACGCGCTTATTCAGCGTTTTCAGTAAATCGCGAAAGGCCCCACCCTGATTCCCTTCCCGACGCAGACTGACCGTGATGATATCCGCACCGGAGGCCACAACAGCCTGCTGAAGAATATCCGGTGAGGGATAACCGGCCGTACCCAGTAAAAAACGGGAGTCGCCCTTGTAGTCGTAAAACATGATCAACCTCCCTGCATTGGCGACAGCACTTCCAGACGGCAGTTGGCCTCAAGCAACTGTGAGGCATAGCGCTCTCTGGGAACAAAGGTTCCATCGAGGGCACTGGCCACACAGCCAGCGTCAATGCCCTGCTCTTCTAACAACTCCGCAAGCGTCCCGGCTTTCGTCTCGATAGCACGACCATTTAGTTCGATTCGCATAGTAGTCTCTCTGTTGCAAGTTGATGCATGAGCTTTTCGGCCATAACCGGTGCCAGCAAAAAGCCATGGCGATACATACCGTTAATGGAAAAGACACCGTTTTCATAACGCACGTCGGGGAGGTTGTCGTGATAAGCAGGACGTAACCCCGTCCCGCTTTCGATAATGCGCGCTTCGGCAAGCGCAGGATGAATGCTGTAAGCAGCGCTCAGCAGCTCCATCATGGCGCGCGCGCTGATGGGGCTGGTATCCTGACTCTCAACCATGGTGGCCCCGAGCATAAAGTGCCCCTGCGCCCGGGGAACCAGATAGCAAGGAAAACGGGGATGCAGCAGGCGTAAAGGTCGGGAAAACGTGATCTCATCCGTTTGCAGTATTAGCATTTCGCCCCGCACCGCACGCAAGGCTGGCTGTGCCTCACGCGCATGAATACCGCGGCAATCAATAATGCGTCCGCTGGGCTTGCCAGCGTGAATACTGACGCCCGCGCTGACCAGACGTGCACGTAACTGTTGCATTGCCTGACGCGGATCGAGATGCGCTTCAGCCGGGAAAAATAATCCCCGGGCGAAGCGGTTTTCCAGCGCGGGTTCGATGTCACCTGGCGCAACCCACTGATGCGCTAGGGTCATGCTGGCAAACCGGGTAAGTTCGGCGCTGTCACGCGGTGGCGCGAGTACGAGTGTGCCCTGCTGTTCAACGCCACTTACGCGGGCTGCCCACCACGCTGCAGCGTGCTGTCCCCATTCAACGACCTGCTGAGGCGCACTTTCTGCCTCACACCAGGGTGCCAGCATGCCGCCAGCCCAGTAGGACGCCGCCTGACAATTCGGTTGCGTAATGACTTCAACCTTCTCGCCGTGTTCGGCCAGTAACGTCGCGATACAGAGTCCGGATACACCGCTGCCCAGCACTGACCAGCGGCTCATTGTCCGCCATCCTGATGGGGTAAAAACGGAATAAGGATAGTCACATTGGCCTCTCTGTTAGCTCTCAGAGACCCGCGATACAAGAAGGGAAAAAGCACAAGCCTGACAGAAACAGGCTCTGCGGCAAGCATCTACGCGATGCGCAGATGCCCGTCTTCCTACGCCAGTATCAACTGGGTCAGGTTCTAAGGGTCGCTAAGCCGCGCATGGCGCTATTAGCCTCTCAGTCTCTCTGGCGAGACTCCCCTGACGGGTTCTAGTTGTATTTTAAGCGACGCTGTTCGTCAAGGCTGACACGCAATTTATCGCCGGGTCCGGCAAGATAAATAGCGCATTCAGGGTACACCCATGTAGCGCAACAACGCCGTCATGCAGGCCGCGCCCAGAATAATGAAAATCAGCGGAGCTCTACGCCAGGCAAGGAACAGGGCAAACCCGACGCCCAGCACTCTGGCCATCCCTGCAAAATGCTGGCCTTCAAACAGCGTGGTGGTTGCCGCAACCGCAAGCAGCAGTACAGTGGCAGCATCGGATAACATATTTTGGGTTCGTTCACTGACGGGCAGACGATTGCCGAGTTTAACACCCGCGAAACGGATGGCGTAGGTGCCAGCAGCCAGCAACGCAATACCTGCAATAATCATGGCGTGATTCATTTGCGCGATCTCCATGTAAAGAGGCCAAGCAAGGAAAACAATACGGGCATACCGGCAGGTACGAAAGGCGTGACCACCAGCGACAAAAACGCACCAGTCATAGCAGGAATGCGGGTGCGCGCTTTGCGTAAGGCAGGAAAGATTAGCGCAATCAGGATCGCGGGAAAGACCGCATCCAGGCCGATAGCAGACACATTCGGAATAAACTGCCCTATCGCCGCGCCAGCCATTACGGTCACAGGCCAGATTACGCCAATACTGATGCCGCATATCCAGAATGCCTGGCGACGTTGCGCCAGCGTAGGCTGGGAAATGCCAAACACGACACTTTCATCATTCATGATGTGGCATCCTAGCAGACCCCGTCTGCCCTGACCGACCAAATCCTTGACAGTGATACCAAAAGGAAGATGACGCGCATTGACCAACAGCCCCGCCGCTGCCGCCGTGAGAGGACTGCCACCGCCCGCCACGATACCGATAAACAGGAATTCAGACGCCCCCGCCAGCACCAGCGTCGATAACGCCAGCGGCACCCAAAACGGAAAACCTTCTGCAAGAGCGAGCGAACCATATGACAGGCCAACAATGCCATCGGCAAGACAGACAAGGAAAATGGCTTTTATCACGCCCTTGTCCAGCGTCCCTTTTTTATCCAGCATCACGATTAGATCCCATAACGAACGATATACCCATTATAATGAACGGACCGCAGCAGCATTACAAGATGAACGATACGTTCGCCATAACGAACAGGATGCAGGATGAGTACACCCATTGATATTATCGCCAGCAGTTTAGTCAGAGAGCGCCAGCGGGCAGGACTGACTCTCGCAGAAGTCGCGCGTCGGGCCGGCATAGCAAAATCGACCCTCTCTCAACTTGAGGCGGGGAACGGTAATCCTGGCATTGAGACGTTGTGGTCACTTTGCGTTGCCCTGAATATTCCGTTTGCCCGCCTGATGGAGCCGGAAGCGAACCGCCTGCAGGTTATTCGTCGCGGTGAAGGCCCTGCCGTTGCCGCCGAGCAGGCGGATTATAAAGCCGTCCTGCTGGCAACCTGTCCGCCCGGCGCGCGACGGGATATCTATCTGCTAAACATCCAGCCCGGCAGCGAGCGCCGCTCGCAACCGCATTCGCCGAACACCATTGAGCATCTCATCTTGACTCAGGGACGCGCGCTGGTCGGGCCCACAGACTCGCCCGTCGAACTGGCACCGGGCGACTACATCAGCTATCCCGGCGACACTGAACATATTTTTCGTGCGCTGGAGCCGGATACGCTGGCCGTGCTGGTCATGGAGCACATCTGAGGGTGCTCTGCCTCAGTCATCAGGCAGGCTAATCGCATCAAGGGAAATGACCCGATGTGCACTCCTCTCAAGTAGCGTGAGATCATGACTGACCAGCAGAATGGCGCAGCGTTGCTGCATGGCCAGATCAGTCAGTAAGGCCAGCGTCTGTTGCTGAACCACAGGATCGAGACGCGACGTGGGTTCATCGGCAAACAGGAACACGGGATTCAGCAACATCGCCCGAAGCAGCGAAAACCGCTGAAGCTCACCGCCTGACAATCCTGAAGCCGGACGGTCTAACAACGCCTGTCCGAGCCCCAATTGGCGCATCCGCTCATCACGTCGCCTCACCGGAATTGTGTGGCGCTGCAGCAGATCGTCGATGATCTGGGCCATAGTGATATCCGGTGGAAAAACCGCAGAAGGATCCTGGTACAGTTTTTGATAACGCAACGGATGAAACCTGCCCGGTCGGGTTATCGTTCCCTTATCGGGCTTAATCAAGCCCGATAGCGTATCTCCCAGGCTGCTTTTGCCACTGCCGCTCTCACCATAAAGCCCAACGATTTCACCGGCGCGAAAGCATAAATTTACATTGCGGAACAACGTTTTCCCGGCGCGTTTCAGAGTAAGCCCTTCGGCCCGTAATACGAGGGTGTCATCACAGGGCAACAACGTGGCCGGTGGCCAGGCATGGGGTTCGGCGGCCAGCAACTGTTTCGTATAAGCCTTCTGCGGCGCATTCAGGACTTGCGTGGCATTGCCCTGCTCAATCACCTTTCCCTTATGCATCACGACAATGTCACCGCCTAACTGCCTGGCCAGCGCGATATCATGGGTGATGGTCAGCAAGGCTTCGCCGCGGGCTACGGCCAGGTTGAGCATGTCACCAATTTCGTCCCGTCGCGCCACATCCAGTCCTTTCGTCGGTTCATCCGCGATAAGCAGAGTGGCACCGCCCGCCCGCGCAGCGGCAAAGCACACCCGTTGGGCCATTCCACCGGAAAGCTGCCAGGGGAAACGCTCTGCCGCGTGGGCCAGCCCCAGCGAGTCCAGCGCCAAACCTGCCGCCTGCTGCGCGCCCTGACGCGTGTACCCCTGTATGTACCGATAACCCTCTTCTGTCTGGCCTTTCACACGCATCGTCGGATCAAGCGCCAGCAAGGGCTCCTGAGGTAGAGCGGCAATACGGTGTCCCCACAGCGCACGGAGTGCTGTCAGATCGGTTCGCAGATTATATTGCTGCCCGTCAATGACTACCGTTCCTTCAGCGCGCAGTCCGTCGGGTAAGGCGCCGAAAATCGCCTGCGCAAACAAACTTTTTCCCGATCCTGTCTCACCAATGAAGGTGACGGGCCTGCCGGGATGGATGATCAGACTTACAGGCTCAACAATGCAGGTATCCGCGAAGACGGCGACCTGTTTGATTACGATGCTTGCCATTTGCGCTCCTTGTTGACCAACAAATTCAGCCCCACCAGCAGGATAAACAGCACAACCACAGGCTGCAGTAATAGCCAGGGCGCTTCCCAGGCATAGGGGAACAGCTCCGTCATCATCAGGCCCAGCTCAGGTGTGGGTGGACGAACGCCAACACTGATAAATCCCAGCGCCGATACGGCCATAATGGCATTGCTGAATGCATAGACGGTCAGTGTCAGCAATAACGGAGACAGGGCCGGCCAAAGATGTCGGCGAAAGAGATAAACAATGGAGAAGCCAAGCAGTGAAGATGACTGAACGGCTGGCGACATGACCACAGGCCGCAGCGTGGCGCGCGTCACACGGAAAAATTCCACCCACAGTACCAGTGAAAGTCCCAGCCATAACATGAGCGGCGCGTCAGGTGCGATTGCGGCGAGCAGCAGGACTAACAGCAGGCCCGGCAGCGCCAGACACATGTCGGCCAGCATACCGAAAAGTCGATCGACCCATCCGCCGTACCAGGCGCTGGCTATTCCCGCCAGCAGCCCCATGAGCATTGCTGTAATCACACACAGGGCCGCCAGCCCCAGCGACAATCGCAGCGCCGCACTCAGGCGCGCCAGCATCGAACGCCCTAAATGGTCATAACCCAGCCACGCGTTACCCGAGGGCGGCGTTAACATCTGTAACAAATCCTGCTGCAGGGGATCGTTCTGATTCAACAACGGCATCAGCCATGCAAAGGCCAGCAAGGTTAAAATTATCACCAGCCCCGTTTTTTGGCGGTACGTCATACGCGTTTACCTCGGGGATCCAGGACATAACACACGCCATCAACAAGCATATTTAAGGTGACAAAGGTCAATCCCAGTACCACCGCACTGGCCTGAATCACCGGAACATCCCGGGCAAAAATCGCATGTACCAGCGCGTGTCCGACACCTGGCCAGGCAAAAAGAGTTTCGATCACCACCACACCTTCCACTAACCAGACGAACTGCATGCCGATCCAGGTGACGACAGGGACACTGAGATTGCGCAAACCATGTCGCAAAAACAGGTGCGGCGCGGAAAGGCCCTTTTGCGCTCCCCAGCGATACCAGCCTGCTTTCACTGCCTGACAGGTTGCCTCACGGACAACACGCGCCCCTACCGCGCTCAGCGTTAATGCCAGCGTCAGCGCCGGGAGGATGAAATGTTGCCCTTCCCCATGCCCCGCACTGGGTAGCCAGTTCAGGCGCAGCGAAAACAACATAATCAGAAGTAAACCCAGGGCAAAATGTGGAATCGATTTAAACGTGGGTGCCAGCACGTTAATGAGCCGATCAACAACACCGCCCGGCCGACATCCTGCCCAGACCCCCGCAGGAATAATGAGAATCAACATCATCAGCAGTGCTACACCGGCCAGAGCAAGGGTTTGTGTTAACTGCCAGCCCAGCTCACTGCTGACCGGCTCGCCTGAGACGAGAGATCGCCCGAAATCGAAGCGCAGCAGATCCCACATCCAGTGCCATAGTGCATTTCCCTGAGCGGAAAAGTCCGTCAGCTGTTGCTGCACGCGGGTAACCGCCGCCAGGTCGACCCGGTCATAACCATATCGTCCCGACGCAATGCGCCACGCCATATCGCCCGGTAACGCCTGTACTAAAACGAACGTTAAAATACCGACGGCAAAAATCACAAAGGCAGCCTGACCCAGGCGCCAGACGAGTTGTTTAAGCATTATTCCGCCCATTTGATTTCACGCAGGCCAAAATGGCGTTCAAAGGGATCCAGTTTTATGGCGGCGAGCTTCGCGTTTACTGCTGCTGACTGCTGGTACCAGGCAACCGGAATAACCGGTAAATCACGCTGTAATGCGGCGGTGATGACCGCTCTTGCCTGCTGTCGTTGATCAGGATCGTTGCTACGTGAAAGCGTGCTGAGCGCCTTATCAAACGCGTTGTCGTGCCAGTTCATTGCGCCCCAGTCACCTCCCTGCGAACCGTAATCCTGAAGTAGCGTGCCGCCAGGATCCGGCGTCAGGGCGAAATTACGGGCATAGAGCGCCATTTGCAGGCTGCCATCATGATGACGCGCGGGTATCTCACTGGAATTGGTTGAATTGATGATGACCTCGATTCCGACCTCTCGCAGTTGTTGCTGAATGACCATGGCGATTAAGGGCAGCTCGGGGCGATCGGGATATGTCAGCAGCGTGAGGGTAAAGCGCTGGCCAGCGCGGGTTAACATGCCGTCCCGGCCGGATATCCATCCGGACTGTGCCAGTAAGGCGGCGGCACGCTGAGGAGCATAATCCAGAGGCTGTAAAGACGCGTTGTGCCACCCGGCCATAGAGGGCGGGAACATCTGTGTTGCCGCACCGGGATAGCGTAATATGGCCGCAGACAGCGCATTCCGATTGATCGCCAGGCTGAGCGCTTCGCGCGTGGTTTGTTCCTTCAGGAACGGATGAGCGACGTTCAGCTTCAGCATCACCGTACGGGGTACGGAAACGGTAAGCACCTGTAGTGAACTTTTGTGTGACAAGCGCTGACGGCTGGCGGCGTCCAGATTAAAGAGGTAATCCGCATCACCACTTTCTGCAAGTAATGCGCGCGTTTCGGCCCGACCCGCGGACAAATAACGGGCACGTTCAATGCTGGGTTTCTCTCCCCAGTATCCTTCAAACCGTTTTACACTCAGTGACTGAGGTGGCTGGAAACTGACGAGCTGGAAAGGGCCACTGCCGATGACGCGCGTAATGGTATTGGTATCGTCCCAGGAACTCAGCGCGAGGATTTGCGAACGGCTTTCAGCCAGCACCGCCAGCAGCGGCGTGAAAGGCTCGCTCAGCGTGACCGTCACACGCCGATCTTCTCCGCTGACCGACGTAATGGGTGCCTTGTCGAGTAAACCTGGCTTACTGCGGGCGGTATTCAGCGATTTTACGACGCTCTCAGCAGTAACAGGCGATCCATCATGAAAATGGGCGTTGCTCCGCAGCGTAAAATGCCATTGCAGCCCATCAGGCGAAATGTCCCAGCTTTCGGCTAACGCGGGTACCGCCTTGCCTTTCTCATCCGTTTCCACCAGCGTTTCCACCACATCCATACGAAGCAGAATGTCGCCTGAAAGGGCGGGATCGGGACCTTTAATCTCGAAAGGTGCGGCAATGCGAACGGGCTGATTGCGATCGGCGTAAGCACTTAATGACGCAAACAGCAGGCCAGTAAGCGTACCGAAAAACCAGTATTTGAATTGTGTCATGATATGTCTGTTTACCACATAATGTTTCCCAGAATTAATTATGTTATAACATAACAATTAAAATATGAACCCGCTTAACGCTCAGCCAGTCGCATCAGCCTGCTCGCTTTCAGTCTTAACAGCAAAGAAATGGAAACCCTGAATCCAACAAAGCATATTGAAAATGGCCGCTATTTTGTTATGTTATAACATAATATATTCGCCATTTAAGGATCATTTC